>CALZKX010000181.1 GCA_945788155.1 uncultured Flavobacteriaceae bacterium | reverse complement strand
GGTGGAACAAAATTGGCTCCAGCAATACGCACACCAGAATTACGCAAACGACCAGCAAATTCATCTTCTATGGAACGCATCACAAAACCATGTAACATTAAAATATCTTTGGCTGATAATGTATAATCTGGATGTATTAAATTATATAATTGATGTATAGCTGTTTCGTGGTTTTTAGCCTCAAAATGCTCACGCAGCGATTTGCCTTTTACAGTAACACCTTCCTGCAAAACCATTTGGGTTTCACGCAAACTTAAGGTATTGCCTTCTATGCTATTGGAATTATAGGTCCACTCTACCAGCAACGCTTCCCTTAATTTTAAAAGTGATGATTTTGGGATAGGACGAGCTTCATTTAGTACATTTACCTTATCAAATAAACGTTTAAATGTGGCATCAAAATCTTCTCTATATGTTACATCTACTGTCCACACCCTACAAATATACAAATTATCGGTTAAATTAAAAAATTATTCTATCCGATAATAAGAAATTATATCATTCAAGCCAGTCCTTAAAATCCTTTACACGCTCTCTAGCAACAATAATATCTTGCTCGTTATAGGAGTTGAGTTTAATTTGTAAACGTGAATTGGTATAGCTCACCATGTCTTTTATGGCATTGATGTTCACAAAGAATTTGCGGTTTATTCTAAAAAACGTGTGTGGTTCCAGCTCGTTTTCCAACTGCTCTAGAGTTGTATCCAGTAAATAATTCCTACCTTCGGAAGTAAATACATAAGTCCCTTTGTTTTCGCTATATACACATTCAATATCATCGACATTAATGAGTTTAAGATGTTGACCTATTTTAATTGAAAATCGCTTTTTGTACTCGCGTTCAATTGGATTTACCAATAAATTTTTTATATCATTAAAATCTAAAGTTACAGCGTCTTGTTTAGGTAAACGTTCTTTAAACTTAGATACTGCTTTTGCTAAATCATCATCATCTATAGGTTTAAGCAAATAATCAATACTATTGAGTTTAAAGGCTTGTAAGGCATATTCATCGTAAGCGGTTGTAAAAATTACTGCAGACTGTATGTCGATGTTTTCAAAAATTTCAAAGGACAAACCATCACTCAATTGGATATCTAAAAATATCAACTCTGGATGGGTATTCTTCTGAAACCAATTTATGGATTCTTCAACCGAATGTAACATGACTTCGGCTTCAATATCTAAATTCTTCAACATACGCTGTAAACGTCTCGCTGATGGTTTTTCGTCTTCTATAATAATTACTTGCATTAGCTAAAATTATTTTATTGAAATCTTTTATATTCTTCTTTATCTTTATCCATATACTCTTTTAGCTTCTTCTCTTCCCAACTCTTACCGAAAATAAAATTAGGTCCAAAAACACCTAAGAAATGAAATAGTAACCCTATTCCCCAGAATAAAGGAGTTGCAAAAGCACCAAAGTGCCAAAATCCATCTCCCGAATTTACACCTATAAGTATAAACAAAAACAAGTTTACAACTATATAAACAGCCAAATGCCAGTAAAAACCAACTAATTTGTCTAGTTTCTTTTTTGCTCTTAAATAAGCATCCTCTTTTTTAAAGTCATACGTTGATTGGTCATCATTGTATGGTTCTATATCGTATTTTTTCATCGTTAATTTAATTATAATTGTTCTTTTTATCTTCTTCCATATATTGCTTGATCTTCTCTTCCTCCCAATTATGTCCTATAAATAGAGGTAATACAAATACTGCAACTGCATGTATGGTTAAACCTATTCCCCAAAGCAACCATATTCCTGAAAAACTTAAATCAAAAATTGTTTCTTGAAGTGACTCTCCATTATTAAGGTTTCTTATAATTTTAAATGTTGAAATAACTATGTTAACTACTAGGTAAACAGTTAGATGATTATAAAATCCTCTCAATTTTTTGACACGTCGTTGTGCATTTAAAAATGCTCTTTCTTTATCTGAATTGTTCATAATACCCTACTTAATTCCAACGATTATTTTCTTCTTCTTCACGCATAAACTCTTCAATTTTCTTGCGCTCCCAATTGCGCCCAAAAACACCATCGTTTACATAGACTTTATAAGCGTGGAACAATAAACCTATTCCCCAACCTAACATTGGCCACCAAAACCATTGGTAACCCCAAAATGTCCAGTAATTAATAAATGCTAAAAATGGTATAATTACAACATACGATATTAGGCTGTAATAAAATTCTTTTACTTCATCAACGTGTTTACGTGCACGCACGTAACTGTCGTCAAATTGTTGTCTTGTTCTTGTTTTCATGACTGATATTTGTTTTGTAAGCATTGGTATTGCTACTGCAAAACTTTTTGCTTGTTGATTGATGATTACTTTTCTATCGGTTAATAAATGGTAGCGTTGTTTAATATTATCCAATCCAACACCACTACTTTTTTTTACAATTTGTTTTGGTTGTAAATTGTTTTCAACCACTAACATTCCATTTGATTCGTGAATTTTTATGTGTAATGGCCTGCTGGATGTTACCATGTTGTGCTTTACAGCATTCTCCAATAATAATTGCAGCGATAATGGCACTACCTTACTTTCAGGATTTGAAGCCTGTTCTGGGATCTCAAAAACAATACTGTCTTCAAAACGCATTTTTAATAAAGACATGTAGGTTTTTGCAAATTCTAATTCTTCATCAACTGTGACTAAATCCTTGTTTTTTTGTTCTAAAACGTATCTATATACTTTTGATAACGCTGTTGTGAATTTTTGTGCACTTTCTGGGTTTTCATCAATTAAACTGGTTAATACATTTAAACTATTAAATAAAAAATGTGGATCCAGCTGGTTTTTTAAAGCGTCAAATTTTGCACTTGCAGTTCCTGCAATTATCTTTTGCTCTTTTACTTTATTTTTTTGTAATTCCCTGTAGAAATAAAACACATGGAAAAAAAGTGATGCTACTATGGTTATTAATAAAGCAATGAAATAAAATTGAAACCTTTCGGAATCTAAAAATTCTTCAAAAGTTTTATCGTCTAAAACTATTCTGTGAAAAGCCCTTACCAAAAATACAGTGACTAAAGTAATGGCAACAGACCCTATAAACCCAATCATTAAACGATACCTTTTATATTTATTCCATGTTACTTTATGATTTAAATAATTAAAATAATATGAGTTTACAATAGTTAACGGAAAGCTATACATGAGGTAATAACCAAAAGTTATAACAAGAGTTATGTCATACTGTATTTCTACACCAACTGAATACCTATAAATAGTAAATACGCTAAATAAAATTGCTGCAATTATAATACTTACACCAATAACTTTAATAAACTCTTTCATTTGTTTATATTTATTATTCTTTACAAGAAGCTAAAACTTCCTCAGCCCTTTTCTTTCCCCAATTTGGATGAAAAGGTGTTTCAGGTTTAAAGTTAGCAAAAAGTTCTAAGGCGCTTTCTATATCTTTACAAAAAGAAGCTGTGTCTTGCCCAAAAAAGCGTGCACTTCCCATATCCCATTCTGCTTTATTTAAAACTACACGTGGATTTGTTGGGTCAATCTGAAAAGCTTGCTGATATAAAGCGGCAACTTTTGGTGATAATTGCATACCATAAGTCGCACCATCATAAGCTACCCAAACCGTGTGCAATAAAGCCTGTAGTACTAAAATTTCTGGATTGTTTTTTGAAATAGCAGTAGCATCATTAATTAAATCTTGAGCTTTTTTAAGCTGAGCATCTAGCTTGTCTTTATCCTTAATTTCAAAGCCTTGTAAAACTAAGACCTGAGCTGCATAATATGATGGCAACCAGTTGTTAGTTTCTGCGGCTGCAATGCGTTCAAATAAGTTGGACGCTTCGGTTGGGTTTGTTCTCCAAAGCTCAAAGGCTTTTTGCATACCTTTTTCGTAATTGGTTTGTGCACTTACAATTCCTGAAATAATAAATGCGATTAAGAGTGCTAATTTTTGCATAATTGATTCGTTTTTTAATTTATTAAGCAAATATCATCTGAAACCTCTTATTTTAAAAAACAGAATGACCGAATTGTAATAATTGAAAGATGAATTGTAATTTTTTAGAAAAACACATAAAAAAACAGTAACTTTATACGCCTCTTTCCTGCTAATTTCTATATAATCTAAAACCAACCAAAATGAAAAAATTACTTTCTTCCGCATTTATATTATTATTTGTAGCTACAACCTTAGCTCAAACTGACAAACGTCTTGATGGTGTAGATGCCCAATTAAATAAAATTCTTGAAGAAACACATGCTGCTGGATTTGCAGTTGCAGTTGTCGATAAGGACAACATTATTTATGCTAAAGGATTTGGATTTCGAGATGTTGAAAAAAAAATCCCTGTAGATGCAAATACCTTGTTTGCCATTGGATCTTCGACTAAAGCATTTACTTCGGCTATTCTTGGTCAATTACGAAACGAAGATAAATTGTCGTTAGATGATAGCCCTATAAAATATATGCCAGAACTGGAGTTCTACAATGATGACATGAATAATCATATCATTATTAAAGATTTAATGCGCCATAGTACGGGATTACCACGTCATGATTTTTCATGGTATTTATTTCCAACTTTTAATAAAGACAGTTTAATACAACGTATTAAACATCAAAAACCATTTACTGGAATACGACAACAATGGTATTACAATAATTTTATGTTTTTAACACAAGGTGTAATTGCCGAAAAGATTACCGGAAAAAGTTGGGAGGATAATATAAAAGAACGTTTTTT
>CALZKX010000180.1 GCA_945788155.1 uncultured Flavobacteriaceae bacterium | reverse complement strand
TCATTGCAAGAGGTGCAAAAATAAATGCTGTTGGAACACCTACTCAACCAATTATCTTCACTTCTTCAACAGATGATATTGAAATTGGAGAAACTTCTGGAACAAATTTAGATGAAAACGATAGAGGGCTTTGGGGAGGACTTATTATTTTGGGTAATGCACCATGTTCTTTCTCAGGAGATATAACTGAAGCTCAAATTGAAGGGATTCCTGCTGATGACACCTTTGGATTATATGGAGGTACTGACCCAGAGGACAACTCTGGTATTTTGTCTTACATCTCCATTCGTCATGGTGGAGCTCTTATTGGTGAAGGAAATGAGATTAATGGATTAACATTAGGTGGTGTTGGAAACGGAACTATCATTAACAATATTGAGGTTGTTGCAAATGTTGATGATGGCATTGAATTTTTTGGTGGTACTGTAAATGCTTCAAACTTATTGGTTTGGGCTCAAGGAGATGATGGTTTAGATATTGATCAGGCTTATGCAGGAACTATTGATAATGCAGTAGTTGTATTAGGTGACTTCTCAGATCATGCTTTTGAAATTGATGGTCCTGAAGGCTCAGCAACTGGTTCTTTCACTTTACAAAATGCTACAATTATTGGCAACTTAACTACTGAAAATGGTGAATATGCCGACTACAGAAGTAAAGCTATGGGACATACAAGTAACATATTTGCATACGGTTTTAAAGCTTCATCAGATATTGAACTAGATAATGATGGTGTTGCAACAAATTATAATGACGGTTTATTAACATTTGGCACTTGGGAAATTGTTTTGCCAGAAGGTATAACAGATGTAACAAGTTTATTTGCAAACAAAGCTGAAACAGTTACAGTTACAGGTTTTGGTGATACAGCTTCTGCTGTTGTTCTTGGCTCTCAAACAGTTGGTGCTACAACGTCTAGTTTGGCTTGGACTTATGCAAATGCTGCTGCTAACTTAGGATTTTAAATATAAACCTAAGTAGCATTAGTTTTAATATTTGTGACTCAAGAAAACTCAAAATATGAAAAAAAAGATATACTCGCTCTTAATACTTCTACTTTTATCGTTAAGCTTTGTAAAAGCTCAAACAGGTACATTAGCAGGTAATGTTATAGATGGTGAGTTTGTAGAACCAATGGCTTTTGCAAATATTTTGGTAAAAGGAACAACCATTGGAACAACTTCTGATTTTGATGGTAAATACCAATTAGAATTAGAACCAGGCACTTATACCATAGTGTTTTCGTTTGTAGGCTACACCACTCAAGAAATTAGTGATGTTGTAATAAAAACTAATGAGGTTACGCCTTTGGATGTTACATTAGCTACAAACTCGTTAGAAAAAATTGTTATTACAACATCTGCAAAACGAAATACTGAAAGTTCGGTGTTGAATCTTCAAAAAAAATCTGTTGTAGTATTAGATGGTTTGTCTGCACAATCCATTAAAAGCACTGGCGCAAGTAACTTAGCAAGTGCTGTTAAAAATATTCCTGGAGTTTCCATTGAAGGTGGTAAGTATGTATATGTTAGAGGTTTGGGTGATCGTTATACAAAATCTATTCTCAATGGCATTGACATTCCAGGTTTAGATCCAGACAGGAATACCATTCAAATGGATTTGTTCCCTACTAATATTTTAGACAATGTTATCGTACTAAAATCTGCTTCGGCTGAATATCCAGCAGATTTTACAGGAGGAATTGTTGATATTGTTACCAAAGACTTTCCAACAAAACCTGAATACACAGTTTCTTTAGGTACTGGTTATAATCCAGAAATGCACTTTAATGATAAGTATTTAACTTATACAGGAAGTAAAACCGATTTTTTTGGTTTTGATGATGGTACAAGAGATTTGTCTATTCATAGATACCAACCAATTCCTGGTACTTTTGAAAACAAATTGCTATTAAATACCCTAACCAATCGTTTTCAAAAAGAGTTACAAGCTAAGCAAGAAACCAGTAATGCAAATTTTGACTTCGGTTTTACACTTGGAAATCAATATGATCTTGGAGATGATAAAATTGGTTATCAAGCTTCATTCTCATATAAAAATGAAACCATATTTTATGAGAATAGAAAAGATGGTGCTTTTATAAAGAACAACTCTGATTCTTCTATTAATGATTTAAACTTTGTTTTAGATTCAAATGGTTCTGAAGGTATCAATAATGTAATATTAAACGGTATGCTTGGTTTGGCTTATAAAACAGATAAATCAAAGTTTAAAGTAAATTTGCTACATATTCAAAATGGAGAATCCACAGCTGGGATTTTTGATCAAGTCATTTCACAAGATGGTGTTGGTGGTGGTTTAGAGCCTTTAACTAAAAATGCGTTGACTTATACCGAACGCTCAATAACCAATGTGTTAATAAGTGGTGACCATCGTTTAAGCGATAACGAAAATGCCTTTAACTTAGAGTGGAAATTCTCTCCTACGTTTTCAAAAGTTATGGACAAAGACCACCGAATCACACCGCTTCAACAATCTGGGGAAGGTGATTATTTTATTAGTCCATCTGCTTCTACATATCCCATTCAACTTTGGAGAAATCTCATAGAAGAAAACTGGGCTGCTAAAATTGACTTGGATAAAACGACAAACTTATTTGGAAGACCAGCTAAATTAAAATTTGGTGGTGCTTATACATACAAGTTCAGGGATTTTAGTATAGATGACTATACCTTTAACATAAGAGGAGACGATTCTTTTATTGCTGATGGTAATGTTGATAATTTATTGGCACCTGAAAACCTTTGGAATCCAACTACAGATTCTGGAACTTATTTAGTATTTGGAGATCAATTTAACCCAAATGATGCTTATGAAGGTGAACAATCTATTGGAGCAACTTATTTTTCAGTAGAATTCAATATAACAGAGCAATTAAAAACTGTTTTAGGAATTAGAACCGAGTTTTTCAAGTCTTATTACACAGGCCAGAATAGCTCAACCGTTTATAATAGCGAATTAATATTGGATGAATTTGATTTCTTCCCATCAGCTAACTTAATTTATAGTTTGAATGATGAATCCAATATTAGGTCATCCTATTCCAGAACAACGGCAAGACCCTCATTTAAGGAAGCCTCAGTTGCCCAGATTTTTGATCCCATTACCAATAGGTTATTTATTGGTAATATAAACTTAATACCAACCTATGTAAACAATTTTGATTTGAGGTACGAACGTTTTGGCGAGGCTGGACAAATGTTTGCAATAAGTGGATTTTACAAAGATTTTAAAGATCCTATTGAGCAAGCCTTCTTTTTGCAAGCACCTACCCAACTAACAGTTGATAATTTAGGTAATGCCAAAGTTTATGGTGTGGAGCTTGAGGTTAGACAACGTTTAGGATTTATTTCTGAAGGTTTAAACAATTTGAAATTTAATGCTAATGTATCCTTCATAAAATCTGAGCTTACCATGTCTGATGATGAGTTTGAAAGTAGGTCTTTAGCAGCAAGAGATGGTGAAACTATTGATAGAAAAAGAAATTTGCAAGGTCAAGCTCCTTTCTTGCTTAACTTTGGCTTGGACTATAATAATTCTGATATTGGGCTTCAAACTGGTTTGTTTTTTAATGTACAAGGTGAGACCCTTGAAGTTGTTGGTATTGGTCTGGTGCCAGATGTTTATACAAAACCTTTTGAGAGTTTAAATTTTACTCTTAATAAATCCTTTGGTGAGAATAAACGTTCGAGCATCGATCTAAAAGTATCCAATATACTTGGTAGCGATAGAGAAAGCGCTTATCAATCGTACAAAACTCAAGAACAAATATTTTCGCTTAGAAGTCCTGGTACTGAATTTTCGTTAGGATACACTTTTAAGTTTTAACAATTTTGAACATTAGTCATAAAAAAGAGGCTGTCTAAAAAGTGTCATTATGAATGAAAATGAAGAATCTCTTAAAAATTAAAATGTTGATTTATAGATTATTGAGATTTTTCGACTAAGCTCAAAATGACAATAAAAGCACTTTTTAGACAGCCTCTTTTTATTGTTTTTATAAAGATTATCTTTAATTTCTTATCGCTACTTTAGTTTTTTCATTCCATTCATTAACATTAACGATTCTTGAATCAACATAATCTACTTCTTTAAGTTTTCCATCTGTCCAAAAAAACCATTTACCAACTTTTTTGTTGTTGTCATAGCTTCCAATCATTAGCTTTTTCCCATTAACGTCAAAGCTAGTCCAAGTTCCATGTAATTTCCCGTCAGCATTGAAAGTGCCTTGTTGTTGTAAAGTTCCATCTTGGTAATAATACGTAGCTTCTGTAATATCACCTTTTTTTTCAAT
>CALZKX010000179.1 GCA_945788155.1 uncultured Flavobacteriaceae bacterium | reverse complement strand
ATAAGTATCTACTTGATCTAAAATGGCATTCCAATCTTTTTTAGAAGTAATTTCTTTTATCATAGTAATAAACCAATAACAATTATACGTTGTTTTTTACCCAAATGTTAATTTTTTCGACCAAGTAACTAATATCTTCTTTATCATATCTATAATCTATATGTAAGTTTAAAAGATACTTCCATACTGCTTCTGTGCAAGTATTTGGCCATAGATGAGCAGGATAAATTTGGTTAGAAATGAGCCAACTTTTAAACGAATTGAACATTTCTTTGTCCTTAAACAGCAGCAACAATCCAAATGGTGTAAACCCTTTTCTATTAATTACTTTAAAATTCTTTGAAGCCTCCAAACCATTTAAGGCTAGTTTGAAATTTCTATTTTTAATAGGGTTGGGGTCGTAGTTATAATAACTGTTGATTTGCTTGATTAATGCTTCATCAGGTTTTATATAACTATTTGATAAATCAAGTAATGATTCACCTTTTTTTAAAAGGGTCAAGTACTTTTTTTTAGTGTCTTTTAAGTGTTTTAAATACTGTCGCTTAAGCTGCATTGAGGTTAATAAAGCATTGTGTGCCTCTAAAATATACAAATCGTTAGTATTTTTATAAGGTAATAAAACATCTTTAGAGTTTGGTTTCCATGCAACTGCACCAAGTGGAATAGGATACGTTTTTCGTAAAGAACTTATACAATAATCTGCTTTACTATTTAAGCATTCTTCACTAAGCCAACCATGAGTATGATCTTCAATAATAATTGGTTTATTTGTTTGGCTTGAATAGTTTTTAAAGCTCGACAAACCCCAAAAATTATTTATGACTACAACATCGTTATCCTTTGCAAATTCAGTGACATGAAGATCATTATTAAAATGAAAAGGATTAATGTTATAATAATGCACGTTATTAAAATTTCTATTAATTAGGTTAACAACCGTATCGCAATAATAGGAGGGAAGCCAAATTTTATTAATAGTCGTTTTATTAGCAATATCTTTAAACACAGCCATAAAGGCATTTCTGCCTGAGTAATAAACAGTAAATGCCATATTTAACTTTACAGGATATTGCGTAAGTATTTTATACGCTGGATCGTTAGGCTTTAATTCATAAAAACTTGACCCTAAATCTTTATTCGACATTTGCATTTTTAAAAGTTGGCATATTTGTAGTTTCAGAATTATTGATGTCTTTTTTCTTTATTACTTTATAAAATGTTAACCACAAAATTTTTAAATCTAGCTTAAATGATTGATGGTCAACATACCAAACATCATACTTAAATTTTTGTTCCCAGCTTATAGTATTTCTCCCATTTACTTGAGCCCAACCAGTAATACCAGCCATAACGTCGTGTCTTCTAGTTTGTTCTTGGTCGTATAATGGCAAATACTCGGGATGAAGAGGACGTGGGCCAATTAAGCTCATATCCCTTTTAAGAATGTTAATTAGTTGTGGTATTTCATCTAAGGAATATTTTCTTATAAAAGTCCCAATTTTGGTAACCCTTTTTTCATAAGGTAGTAACTTGCCATGTTGATCTTTTTTATCGTTCATGGTTTTTAATTTAATGATTTTGAATATTTTTCCATTCTTTCCTGCTCTTCGTTGAAAAAAGAAAGGTTTACCATTATTAGCAAAAAGTAATATAATAATCAACACTAAAAAAATAGGAGAAATAATAATGAGCCCTACAAAAGCAGCTATAACGTCTAAAGTTGGTTTTAATATCTTAGTGTACATTTTATTGGTTTTCTAAATTGTTATATTCTTTCAATAGAGCATTCCAAACAACTTCACGCTGGTAATTATCACAAATTATTTTTCTTGAGGCTTTAGCCATTTTTTGAGCTTCATCCGGATTTTCTACAAGATATTG
This sequence comes from uncultured Flavobacteriaceae bacterium, assembly GCA_945788155.1. Taxonomy (GTDB): domain Bacteria; phylum Bacteroidota; class Bacteroidia; order Flavobacteriales; family Flavobacteriaceae; genus Pontimicrobium. Next base: position 2,182 of record CALZKX010000179.1, on the reverse strand, counting down.
CATTGCAATAAATAATTCGCTTTCATCTTTTGGCGGAATAATCAAACCATTTATATGCTGCTTTATTATTTCATTGCAACCATTTATATCTGTAACTATACTAGGTAAGTCCATCGCACCTGCTTGCATGACTACATTTGGAAACCCTTCTCTATAACTAGGAAAAGCTAAAATACTAGAGATTGCAAAATATGGACGAACATCGGTTTGCCAACCAACATGTATAATGTTTTTGTTGTTTTCTATCTCACTTAAAGTACTTGCTTGCAAAGGGTCTAATTCACTTTCAAAAGTTCCAACTAGTAGCAACTTAATATGTTGATGGTCTTTGGATAGCTTTTTAAAAGCACTTATCAATTCGTTAATGCCTTTATCTGTTACCAATCGACCTACAAACACAAAAACAACGTCACTTTTGTTAATATGTAATTCTTCTCTCAAAGTCGATATAGTTTTTACTGATATATTTTTAATAGAAAAGTGATTCGCATCTATACCATTTGAGCTTCCATTAGCAATTACTTTTAGCTTACTTGGTTTTGTATATCTGTTTTGGATGATAATGTCTTTTAAACCTAATGAGTTTGGGTATATTTTGGTAGCACATGCATAAGTGATTTTTTCAACCAAATCGAGTAGTTTTCTTTTAGAGCCTGTTGCCTCCAACAATGGTAATCCAGCAATGGTATGCAACCTATTTTGGACTCCTGCAAGTTTAGCGGCCATCATGCCTAAAGTTCCTGCTTTTGGTGTGTGAGAATGTACAATAAAAGGTTTTTCTTTTTTTATAACTTTGTATAATTTGAATAAGGATACTAGATCTTTTATAGGAGAAATTGTACGTGTCATTTCTACTGCAATTACCCTTATTCCTTCATCATTAATAATAGTGTCAATTTCATCTCCAGAACTTGTCACACCAACCACTTTGTAGTATTGACTCATAAATTTTGGCTGTCCTTTTAATAAATTCATCAAAGAAATTGGAACTGTTGTTATGCGTAATATCTTTTTCATTTTAAAATTAAATTACGCTGTAGGTGTTTAAATACCATTTTTGAAAACAATAATATGTCCAAACTCTTAAGGTATTATCTTCTTTACCAGAGAGATGATTTTTTACTAAAGGAATAATTGTACTAGACTGAAAAATATTTTGCGATTCCACAAATTTAGGTGCAATGTAACTTTCCATTTCTTTTTTTAAGGAAGCACGCAACCAATCGCCTACTGGGACACCAAAACCTTGTTTGGATTTCTCAAGAAAATTTGCTGGGAACTCTTCTTTAAATGCTTCTTTTAAAATATGTTTTTTATTCCATCCTTTCATTAAATAATTTTCTGGTAAGCTATTGGTATATTCCCAAATAGATTTATTTAAAAATGGCGCACGACACTCTAAAGAGTTTAGCATACTTGTTCTATCCACTTTTACCAGCATATCACCTTCAAGGCTAATATGTCTGTCAATTTCCCTAAATTCTGTAATCGTTTTTGGTGCAAATATTCCTGTGTCATTTTTATAGGATTTAAAAATATCTGGCTGATGCATGTGAGGGAGAAAAAGGTTTTCTTTTTCATTGTCTGTAAATGCCAAAGAAATAATATTCCAATAAAACTCGCCGCTATAGTCAATAGCTTTTAATAAGCGGTTTACTTTAAATCGTTTACCACGTTTGTCATCGCTGGTTTTTAAGAGTTTTGAAGCGACGCCTTGAATGCCATTATGCATAAATTTTGGAATCACAGAAGTGTATCTTCTATTTAACTTACCCATATAGTGCTTATTATAGCCTGCGAAAACTTCGTCACCACCATCACCAGTCAATGCTACTTTTACAAATTCCCTGGTTTTATTTGACACTAAGTAGGTTGGTAATGCAGAAGAGTCTGCAAAGGGTTCGTCAAAGTTTAAGAGTATTTCGTCAACGTTATGCACAAGGTCTTTTTCATTGATAATGAATTCATGATGATTACTATTTATAAGCTTTGCAACGACCCTGGATTTATCTGTTTCGTCAAATTCAGCTTTTTCGAAACCAATTGAAAACGTATCAATTTTTTTGTTACTCATTTGTGACAAACACAATGAAACAACGGATGAATCTACACCACCTGATAAGAAAGTTCCAATGGGAACATCTGAAATGGATCTGCTTTCTACGCTTTCCCTTACAAGTTT
>CALZKX010000178.1 GCA_945788155.1 uncultured Flavobacteriaceae bacterium | reverse complement strand
TTGAGCCGTGTAAAGTATTTCAAGATGCATTGATGGAAGCAGGACATCCTTACACTCAATTTGATGTTCAAAGTGTCGATGCAGAATATGACCGATTAAGTAATTTAGATGTAGAATTCAGTATGAAACCAACTGAAATGGGGACTGTAAAAGTCGCCGTTTTTAACGACACCTGTGGAAATAATATTCAACTTGTAGAGGAGTTGTAAAAACACATTAAACGAAACTTGAATTATTTATACTCAATAATTAAAAACACCGAAGTACTATCGCCAACATTTAGCACTTGATGTTTAGACACCTTATCTTTACTCCACGAATAACCTGTTGGAAAACTTACTTCCCTAGTTCCTGATGCGTCGTCTATTTTAAATGTTCCTCCAATTAGTGCATATCCAAAATGTGGATTGTGGTAGTGCTTTTCATGACCAACATTTGGCGGAAATGAGCATTTTAAAACACGTAACTCATCATTATCTTCAAGTACTTCACATACTTTTTCGCCTTTCCAACCAGCTTGAAAAGGGTCTGGTAAATTCAATTCATTCGTTTTTTCTTGTTTACAAGAAGTTATTAATAAAGCAAAAATCATTGTAATAATTACCTGTTTCATAATGTTTACTTATTTTTCTCTTCAATCCAACGCGACATATACTTAGTACTCTGCATGGTATGGAAATTGAGCATTCCTCCTGTGAAATTTTTTAAACGATTCGTTTCTTTATTTATAAGTGCATCCTCTACTCTATTTAAAAAACGCCTTAGGTGAAATTTTTTATTAAATTTTTTGGAAAGCAGATTGAACCCAAGCTCTTGCTGTTGTAACCACATAGCTTCTTCTTGATATAAAGTCACTGCATGTTTAACAATGCCATCAACTGTATCAACCACAAAATCAAAATCATCGCCCAAATTAACAATCCCTTCGGCACCAATAGTGGTTGTAATAAAAGGTGTGCCGTTTTGCATCGCATCAAAAAACTTGCCTTTTAAGCCAGCACCAAAGCGTAATGGCGACAAACAAACTCGTGCATTCGACATGACATCGTTTACATTTTTGGCATAACCTTTTATAAACAGTCCATTTTTCTTGTCTTCATATTGCGTTACTTTTTCGCTTGCATAAGCACCATAAACATAAAGTTCTGTATCTTTTAATTGAGTCCTTATTTTTGGCCAAATGGTTTGACTTAAATACTTAACAGCGTCTAAATTAGGTGGATGCAAAAAATTGCCAATGGTAACAAAATGTTGTCGCTTTTTAAAAGAAGGCAATGCTTCTTTTTTTTCATCTGAAACATCATCAATTAAGAAGGGTAAATAGTGCAGTACATTTTCAGGAACTCCAAAGTCGTTTTGCAAAATAGCCATTTCGGTTTCCGAAATAATTAAACTTAGATCACATCTATAAATACTGGCTATTTCACGTTTAGCTATGTCTCTAAACAAATACGTTTTATCGCAAGACTTATCATCTTTAAAGGCTTGTTCCCTAGCCTTTCTTAGGCTGTGCAAATCTTCGGTGTCTAAAATTCTAAGCGCTTCTGGACAGTTTTCAGCAACGCGCCAACCAAATTGTTCTTCCATCATAAAGCGATCAAACAACACAATATCTGGTTTTAATTGTGAGATAAAATCATCAAAACTCGAGGCGTTTAATTCAATTTCTTTTTGTGCAATTTCTAAAGATTCAAGATTAAATGCGTTATTAGATTTAGCACAAGGACTCGCAAATGTAATGGTATAACCTTCGGTTAAAAACACATCAATTAACTGTATCATTCGGCTTCCAGCTGCAGAGCTTTTGGGCTCTGGCCACACAAAGCCAATGATTAAAAGTTTTGACATGAGCTACTCTGTGGTTTTTTGTTCGGCATACATCTCCCTAACTCCTTTAGCCCAAGCTACAATACTTGAGATTTGTGCATCGGTTAATTTAGCTTCACTATGTGTCCATGTGTACGATGGCAATGGCATTTCTTTTTTTTCGACCATTTCTATAAGTTCTTCAAACTTATGGTCTCGTTTCTTAAGTGTTGCGTCTTTCCAGTTGGACATGTTAAAATGTTTTTTTCCGTCTTTCACATGTCCTGACATCCAATAATTTACAGGTGTGATGCTATTATACCAAGGATATTGCGTGTTAGAACTATGACAATCAAAACAAGATTCTTTTAAAATTAATTTTACATCTTCAGGAGGGTTTGTTTCGGCTATAAAAGGTTGAACTGAGGTGAGGTTGCCTTCGTTTTTCTCAGGTCCAAAAAATTGCGCTATTACAAATACAACTAACAATAACCATAATACTTTTTTTATAATCTTCATAAATAGTTAATTTTAGGTTTTAAATGTACTAAATTATTGATGACTACAGAAGAATTATATAAGGAATTGGATTATGTAAATCATTCGCGCGAGAATCGAAAAAAGTATGCCTTGATTGTTATTTCCAATCCAAATTTAATTCCAGAAATTTTAGATATTTTATTTACAGTCAATGACAAAATATCGTGCAGGGCAGCTTGGTTACTGGAGTTTGTGGCTCGTGAAAATTTGGACAGCATTCTACCTTATTTAGATAGGTTTACCGAAAACATGCAAGCGGTCTATCAAGACTCCGCAGTTCGTCCAGTAGCAAAAATTTGTGAATATCTTGTTGAGGCTTATTACCACAAACTACCCAATCACACCAAAGACTATTTAAAACCAGAGCACAAAGAGCGAATTATTGAGCTTAGTTTTGATTATATGATAACGAATCAAAAAGTAGCAGCTAAAGCGTATTCTATGAACACTTTATTCTTATTAGGCAAAGAATACGATTGGATTCACCCTGAGTTAACCATGATTTTAGAACGTGATTTTAATTCTGGAACGGCTGCCTTTAAAGCTAGAGCAAGACATTTGATTAAAAAGTTAAAAAAGTAAGTGTTTTGGTTGAAAACTTAAGCATATAAGCTTCTTGCTTCTTTTTAAAAGAATTATCTTTGCAACTTCTAAAATCAACACAACAGATATGTCTTTATCAATGCTCAATGCCATTTCTCCAATAGATGGTCGTTATAGAAGTAAAACTCAATATTTAACTCCTTATTTTTCCGAAGAAGCTCTTATAAAATACAGGGTAAAAGTAGAAATAGAATATTTTATTGCCCTTTGTGAAATTCCATTACCACAATTAAAGGATTTCAATACTAGCTTATTTGAAAAGTTACGAAACATTTATAGAGATTTTTCTGCTGAAAATGCCACAGCAATAAAAGACATTGAAAAAGTAACAAACCACGATGTAAAGGCGGTTGAATATTTTATTAAGGAACAATTTGATGTTTTAGGTATTTCACAATACAAAGAGTTTATTCATTTTGGATTAACCTCTCAAGACATTAATAACACAGCAGTCCCATTAAGCATTAAAGATGCGATAAACGATGTGTATGTGCCTGAATACTTTACTGTTTTAAATAGCTTAGAAAAACTTTCAAAAGATTGGAAGCATATACCAATGTTAGCAAGAACACATGGGCAACCGGCTTCTCCAACGCGTTTGGGAAAAGAAATTGAGGTATTTGTAGTTAGACTTAAAGAGCAATTTAATTTATTGAACGATATACCAAGTGCTGCCAAATTTGGTGGTGCCACTGGAAACTTTAATGCACATCATGTAGCGTATCCTAATATTGATTGGAAAGCATTTGGAGGTAAATTTGTGCAAGAAAAACTAGGTCTTTACCATTCCTTCCCAACTACACAAATTGAGCATTACGACCACATGGCTGCATTGTTTGATTGTTTAAAACGCATTAATACGATTATTATAGATTTAAACAAGGACATTTGGACCTATGTATCCATGGATTACTTTAAGCAAAGAATTAAAAAAGGAGAAGTTGGCAGTAGCGCCATGCCACATAAAGTTAACCCAATAGATTTTGAAAATAGTGAAGGGAATCTTGGTATTGCCAATGCTGTTTTTGAGCATCTCTCTGCTAAACTACCAATATCCCGTTTACAACGTGACCTAACAGATAGTACGGTTTTACGTAATGTTGGGGTCCCTTTTGGGCACACTTTAATTGGTTTTAAATCTACTTTAAAAGGACTTAATAAATTACTTTTAAATGAAGTTAAATTTGCTGAAGATTTAGAGCAAAACTGGGCAGTAGTTGCTGAAGCAATCCAAACAATTTTAAGACGTGAAGGCTATGCAAACCCTTATGAAGCTTTAAAAGGGTTAACCAGAACCAATGAAGCTATTACGCAGCAATCCATTGCAAATTTTATTGATACCTTAGAAGTTAGTGACAGGATTAAAAATGAGCTTAAAGCTATTACACCAAGTAACTATACTGGTATTTAAATGAGAAATAATGTCACATTATTAGCATCTGCCCTTTTGGTTGTCTTCTTTTTTATAGCTGGACTTATGGAGTTGTTAGACAATTTTATTGTTATGATGCTGCTTTTTTTGGGATTTATAGTAATTATAGCAAACATAATTATTGTAAAATCCAAAGACGATCAATCATAAAAAAGACTGCCTTTTTAGACAGTCTCTTTTACATTAACATTTTATCGTTTTTTGATTGACAGTAATTTTTTTGACTGATTTAATCGAAAACTTCCGAGAAGTCTTCAAAATCACTTCCAGTATTACCAGGTCTAAAGAATTGCATAAAATCTTCAACTGCATTCTCGTTAGATGACATTTGATTAACAACTTCGCCTAGCTTCATAATTTTAGCAGGTTCCATATTATCTCCCAAAACTCTAACTATTCCAAATCCAGCATCATTCATGGTGCCAAAAATAATCAGTTCATCTATTGTTGTATCGGTCCCAATATATTTTACGATTATTTTTCCATCAGTGGAGTTTCCTCCTCTAAACAAATCTTGGTAACGTTCATCTTTAAGAATAGTCTGCACTTTAGCCAATTCCGCTTTATACGCTTCTATATTATCATCACTTTTTCTATATCCAAGCATATTAAGCTTGTCTATCGACTCATAAGCTTCTAGTTGTACTTTGGTAAGATTTGCTTGTTCTAAATCTACAAAGCTCACAGGAATATCTACCGAAATAAAATTAGGTGCCTCCTGGTTTACCACATAGTACCCTTGTAATGTCTCTCCTCCATAACCACAGCTGGTTAAAGCTGTGATTATAAGAAGTGACGCCACAATATTTTTGATTGATGTTTTCATGATGATAATGATTGCTTTTATATTCTAGTTCTTTTTATCGCCAGCTTTCTTTAAATGCTCACCTCCAGGGATGTTCATTTTACTT
>CALZKX010000177.1 GCA_945788155.1 uncultured Flavobacteriaceae bacterium | reverse complement strand
TATAGGTGAGAATAGAGTACATTGCAATTTCTACCGAGAGCACAAATGCTGTAATACCAAATAAAATAATATTGAAGTATAAAATAATTTGACCAATACTAAACCCAAAACGGTCGTTTAAAAATACACCTAAAATTTCCGAACCATCAAGTACTGCACCATTTTTTACAGTTAGACCAATGCCAGCTCCAACAAATAAACCTCCAAAAATTGATATGAGCAGTTTATCTTCGGTAATCGTATCAAATTCTACAAAATGAATAACCAATGCCAAACCTATTATGCTAAAAACAGACTTTATTAAAATGCGTTTTGATAGTGTAAAATAGGCAAGGATTAAAAAAGGAATATTAATAAGCACTAACAGCGTTGAAATATTGATGCTTTCAAATTGAGAATTTACCAAAATAGCAGTCCCAGTAACACCTCCATCCAAAAAATCGTTTGGTAACAAAAATGCTTTTAGACCAACACTTGCCAAAAAAATGCCCAATGCAATTTGAAAGTATTCCGATAAGTATGTATAAGTTGTTTTCTTATTCATTTATTCCAAGTCTTTAAAAGAGGTGTTTAATGCTAGTACAAGTTTAGTTTTTATATTGCTAATACTAATTTTGGTTAATCCCTTGCTGCTTTAAACTCACTTCCATCATACCATTTTGGGAAATAATCTTCATTTGCTAGTTTCAATCCTACATTAAAAAATAATTGTAAATCTAATTGTATGCCACTTAATTCGGTAGTTTCCGGATTATATTCATCTGATGGTTGATGGTATTTATACTTGCGGTAATCATCATTATATTTTTTTATATCTTCAATACTTTTATCAAACCCTTCATAAGCACCACTTGCGTACAAAGCAGGAATGCCAATTTTCGCAAAATTAAAATGATCCGATCTAAAGAAATATCCTTTTTCAGCTTCAGGATCCGGAATAATGTATCTATTTTGTTTTGTAGCTGCTTCTTTGGCATACTCATCCATTTCAGATTGACCATAACCAGTAACCGTTACATCTTTCATTTTTCCTGGACTGTCCAGTGCATCAATATTAATATTTGCCACTGTTTTTTTAGGGTCAAAAATTGGGTTTTCGGCATAATATGCCGAACCTAGCAATCCTTGTTCTTCAGCAGTAACAGCTATAAAAACAATAGAACGTTTTGTAGTATTACTTTTTTTGAATGCTTCGGCTATAGCTAATAAACCTGCGGTTCCAGAAGCATTATCCACAGCACCATTATAAATGGAATCACCTTCTATCGCTTTTCCAATACCAAAATGATCCCAGTGTGCAGAGTAGATAATATATTCGTCTTTCCTGTTTGTACCAGGTATAAGCGCCACAACATTTTTAGATACGTCTTTTTTGATTGTATTTTTAATACTTACCGAAACATTTAAATCTAACGGAATTGGTTTAAAGTCTTTATTCCTGGACATGGTTTTATAATCTTGACCTTTCATAGATGATATATTAAACATCTTATTGGCACTTTCACTACTAATCCAAGATTCAACATCTAAAAGCGGCAAATCACTTTCAATAACCAATCGAGCACCACTCCAACCAGATTCGATAACATTCCAACCATAAGAAGCTGGCTCAGTATCATGAATTATAATAAGTCCAGCTGCGCCTTGTCTGGCAGCCTCTTCATATTTGTAGGTCCAACGACCATAATAGGTCATTTCGTTTCCTTTAAATAAGGTCGAATCTCCCGATTTAAAACCTGGGTCATTAATTAAAACAACAGCTGTTTTTCCTTTCCAATCTATTCCTTTATAATCGTTCCATCCATATTCTGGAGCAACGATGCCATAACCCGCAAAAACAAGTTCGGAATTTTCCAGACCAACATTGGTTACTGTTTTATTTGTTGTGGCAACAAAATCCTTTAAGGATTCTAAATTAAAATTCCCTTTTTCCCCAGAAATCATCATATTTTCAGAAGGTGTTCCGGTAATTTCCACCAATGGAACATCTTGAAAATAACTATCACCATTTCCTGGCAAAAGCTCCAATTTCTCAAACTCATCTTTTAAATAGTTTACCGTTTTTACTTCACCTTCGGTAAATGGTTTTCTTCCTAGAAATTCATCAGAAGCTAGACGTTCAATATGATTTCCAAGAATAGTTGTGTCAACTTCAACTAAGTTTGAAGTGTCTTTTTTATCATTTTCACAACTAATAAATAGTACAATTATTAAAAATTTTAGGTAATTCTTCATAAAAGGTATTTTAATTAAATTATTGCCATTGCTTTTGTTAAGCATAGCTTCTAGACGAAGTTCGACTAATTTTTACACAAAATCAAGGCGATGGCATAAATTAGATTAACTTTGCAGCTTAATAAAAAATGGCGCTATAAATAAGAATGTCATTTGCACAATTATTTATATGTCATTTAACTCTTTAGGTTTATCTAATGCCTTATTAAAAGCAATCGATAAACAAGGCTATACAACGCCATCACCAATACAGAAAAAAGCAATTCCTTTAATTTTAGAAGGTAAAGATGTATTGGCATCTGCCCAAACAGGAACAGGTAAAACAGCAGGTTTTACTCTGCCTATGCTTCAAAACTTGTCTCAAGGTCAGCAAATGCGTAAACGCCCTATTCGTGCTTTGGTGCTAACACCAACACGAGAGTTGGCAGCACAAGTGCATAACAATGTAAAAGCGTATAGTGAGTTTTTAAATATTCGTTCGGCTGTTATTTTTGGAGGTGTTAACCAAAGACCACAAGTGGCAACTATTCGAAATGGTGTAGATATACTTATTGCAACTCCAGGACGTCTCATCGATTTACAAAATCAAGGCTTATTGTCGCTCTCTAAAATTGAAATTTTGGTTTTAGATGAAGCTGATAGAATGCTCGATATGGGCTTTAAAAGAGATATAGACAAGATAATGAGCTTAATGCCTTCACGGAGACAAAATTTATTGTTTTCGGCTACGTTTTCAAAAGAGATAAAAAACCTGGCAAATAGCATATTGCACCATCCTGTTTTGGTTGAGGCAACACCCGAAAACACGACAGTTGATGCTATAGAACAAAAAGTATATCGTGTAGCAAAGGCGAAGAAAACAGACTTGGTTATTAAGTTAATTTCTGAAGGTAATTGGAAACAGGTATTGGTATTTAACAGAACCAAACATGGAGCCAATAAATTGTGTAAAAAAATGGTAAGTGCAGGTATTTCGGCTGCTGCAATCCATGGCAATAAAAGTCAGGGAGCAAGAACCAAGGCATTGGCTGGATTTAAAAACGGAAGCGTTCGGGTTTTGGTAGCAACCGATATTGCAGCTCGTGGATTGGATATTCCGTTACTGCCACATGTTGTTAATTTTGAATTGCCGAATATTTCGGAAGACTACGTACACAGAATAGGAAGAACTGGAAGGGCAGGAGCCAGTGGTGAAGCTATATCTTTGGTAAGTGCCGATGAAACGACCTATTTAAGGGATATTGAAAAGCTCGTGGGTTTAAAAATACCTGTAGAAATTGTGGAAGGTTTTGAACCTGACCCTAATGCATCCACTGCGCCAATAAAGCGAGGTCAAGGAGGCGGAAGAAACCAGCGAAGGTCTAACAAACCAAAGTCTCAAGGCTCACGAAGGTCTGGTGATGGTGGTAATTCTGGAAATAGTAGAAATACTAGCAGAAGCAAAAATAGAAACCGAAATCGCAATAGACGTTAATTATAGCTACTAAATTATTTTAACCCAATGGAATCTCAACCAAATAACCCTTTGCATGGTATTAAACTTGAGCAAATTATAAACGATTTGGTTGCCCATTATGGTTGGGAATATTTAGGTTATAACATTAATATTCGTTGCTTTACACATGATCCTTCGGTAAAATCCAGTTTAAAGTTTTTACGACGCACACCTTGGGCACGAACTAAAGTGGAGAACATGTATTTGGAGATGTTAAGGAAGAAACAGAAAAGGAGTTGATTTTTGGGAGTTTCGTTTTAACGGTTGGTTTAAGATTAGTTGCTTTATTTTTTTGTTGCAAGTAATAAAAGAGAGTCGTTCTTATCAAACTCTTTATATTCTTCGATTGATAATATTTTAAAATATTTTTCAAACACTTTTGTAAGTGTTGCGATACTATGATAATTTACAAAAAGACCTTTGAAAATTTCAGAACCTTCTCCTTTCCAAAAAGAATGACAAATTTTTCCATTAGAATTTAGAATCTCATTTTGCCTTTTAACAGAGCCTATCAATTCAATATCTTTTAAATGATGCATCACTTTGTTTGAATAAATCCCATCAAATTTCATTTCAGTTTTTAAAGAAACAGCATCTAATTCAAGGAATTTCCCATTAGGATTTTTATTGATCAAATGATTCAGAAACTCATTTGAGTTATCAGATCCTGTAACTTCATAAAATTCACTCAAAATTTCCCAATCCGTTCCGGGACCAGAACCAATTTCAAGAATTGTTGAATTATATTGTAAAATATTTTTTAGTTTTTCAATTAATAACTTTCCATTAACATCTTTTGCCAATTTGATATATTCATCAACGGATTCTTTTGTTTTATAATAATCTCCTTTCATATGTAAGCTTAAAATATATTACAATGCTTGATATGGTCAGTTTTAATCTGCCCAGAGTAAGAATCCAAGGTAAATGTTTTTTTACATAATGTCAAGCCTAACTTATCTTAAATATTTTAGGCCTTCATATACCACAATACTAACTGCATTTGCCAAATTTAAGCTTCGTACATGTTTACTATAAAGCAGAATTTTAAATAATTTATCAGAATGTTTTTCGATTAAATCTTTAGGTAATCCAACCGATTCTTTTCCGAAGATGAGAAATATATCGTCTTCAAAATCGATTGACCAATGGTCTTGTGTTCCATGACTTGAAAGAAACACCATATTTTTGCCCTTGTTTTTATTGAAGAAATCCTCAATACTATCATAAATACTTACAGAAAGATGTTGCCAATAATCCAGTCCAGCACGCTTTAACCGTTTGTTATCAATCTCAAAACCAAGCGGTTTTACCAAGTGCAAATTAGATCCAGATGCCAAAGCCAAACGACCAATATTGCCTGTGTTGTTGGGTATTTCGGGTTCTATCAATACAATGTTAAGTGGCATTTTTTGACCTTAATTTTAGACTAATAATTCTTATTAAAAGGATAAATGGAAATCCGTGTAACAAGGTGTCGAACCAATCCATGGGCTGCATACCATTGGCTCCACCAGCAATCCATTTTATTTTACCAACAATATGTGGCTCTGGATAAAAAGGTGCTAAACCCAAAGTTAAGCAGAGAAGTAATACTAATTTCCAATTATTGAATGGGTTCATTTATTTAGGTTTTTTAAACGTACAAAAAATAAAACTCTGCTTGGTGTTAAAAGGTGTTTCGTGCTCAATGATTTGGCAATTCACTTTTTTGAATTCGCTAAATCTTTTTGTAAGAGTAGATTCGGAATATTGTGTGATTTCTATTCCGCTGCATTTTTTTGGTCCATCAGTTGAAAACGTTCCAACTATTAAATGGCCAGAATCCTTAACTCCCTTTTGAGCCGATTTAATATAATTTTCTATTTCTTGTTCTTTAGTTAAAAAATGAAAGGCTGCTCGATCATGCCAAAGATCATATGCTTCTGTTGGATTAAAATCGGACGCATCTGCTTCAATCCATTTTACACTTTCGCTTCGCCATCCCAAACGTAATTTTGCTCTCTCGATTGCTTTTTTGGAAATATCCAGAACAGTTATATTTTGATAACCCAATTGCAATAGGTTATCAACCAGAAAACTGTCGCCTCCACCAATATCCATAATACTTGCCGTTTTAGGGATATTCAGTGCTTTTATGAATTTAAGCGATGTTTCGGGAGTTGGTTGGTACCAACTCACTTCGTTTAATTGTTTGGTGCTGTAAATGTTTTCCCAATGCTTTTTTCTGTCGAAGGATTCCATTATGTAAGTATTTGTTTTACAAAACTATCGATTTTATCGACACCATTATTGGTTAAATACTTGATAAATGCACTGCCAATAATAGCACCTTTTGCATATTGGGTTGCTTGTGCAAAAGTCTCGTTATTACTAATGCCAAAACCAACAATTTGCGGATTGTTCAGGTTCATGTTGGCAATACGTTTAAAGTAATTGGTTTGTTCATCACCAAAACCTGACTTTGCTCCTGTAGTACTTGCCGAACTTACTATATAGATAAATCCGTTGGAGATGGAATCGATATAGTTAATACGTTCAACAGAAGTTTGAGGCGTAATTAGGAATACGTTTATCAATCCATGTTTCTCAAAAATTGCCTTGTATTCCTCATGATACACATCTACTGGTAAATCCGGAATTATTAATCCATCAATACCAATTTCCTGACATTTAGCGCAAAACGCTTCGACTCCATATTGAAGCATTGGGTTAAAATAGCCCATTATGACTAAAGGGATATTGACCGTTTTCCTGATATCTTTTAATTGGTTGAAAAGCACTTCCGTGGTCATGCCATTTTTTAAAGCTTGTGTGGAACTTGCCTGAATGGTTGGTCCATCGGCTAAAGGGTCACTAAAGGGCAAACCTATTTCAATCATATCAACACCGTTTTTTTCTAAATTTTGAATGATAGTGACTGTATCATTTATATTTGGATATCCAGCTGTGAAATAGATGGAGAGCAATTTTTTGTCTTCTTTTAGTTTTATTTGAATGCGATTCATAATATTGTCTATCGTCAACCTGAACTTGTTTCAGGTTCACATTATTTTTAGGGTTTTAAGATTAGGGTTCTTTTCTCTTATAAGATTAAGCTTCCACTCTTTATGCCAACTTTTAAGTTGTTTTTCTCGTGCTATTGCCTGTTTTATATCAGAAAATTCTTCATAAAAAATTATATCTTTTAAATTATACTTTTTTGTAAAAGTGGAACCTATTCCATTTTGATGTTCAATGATTCTTTTGATTAAATCACCAGTTACTCCAACATAGAAAGTTGTTCGGTATTTATTAGTTAATATGTAAACATAGCTCGATTTCATTGCTTTATATGATGCTGAAACAAGTTCAGCATGACGTTATAATTTTTTGAGATGCTGAAACAAGTTCTGAAGACCTCACAGGTTTTTATTCCGAAGTGTCGGGACTGTGAGGTCTGGATTTGCGTTAAGGATTGAAGCGGCATCCTTTTTATGCTAAACTGATTATGTTTCATGAGATACTTAAATATATTTAGCATAAAAAGATATAGCGGAAAGCCTGACCCTTGTGGTAACGCCATAATACTAAAGCTTAAAGTGGTTAATATACGTGTCCAAATCCTTGTCGCCTCGACCTGATAAACTCACCACTACAATATCGTTTTTATTGAATTGTTTCTTATCAAAAACAGCCAATGCATGAGAGGTTTCAATGGCTGGAATGATGCCTTCCAACTTGCACATTTCCAATCCTGCTGTCATGGCATCATCATCGGTTATAGAAATGAATTCTGCTCTTCCAGATTTGTATAAATGGGCATGCATGGGTCCAACTCCAGGATAATCCAACCCTGCGGAAATGGAATAAGGCTCTGTAATCTGGCCGTCTTTGGTCTGCATTAACAAAGTTTTACTACCATGGATAATGCCTTCTTTTCCCAACACAGACGTTGCAGCACTTGCTCCTGAATCTACACCTTTTCCAGCAGCTTCCACAGCTATTAGTTTTACATCTTCATCATCTAAATAATGATAATACACGCCTGCTGCATTACTGCCTCCACCAATACAAGCTACCACATAATCTGGTTTTGAGGAGCCTTCCTGTTCTTTGAGCTGCCATTGGATTTCTTCGGAAACCACCGACTGAAACCGTGCGACCATGTCTGGATATGGATGTGGTCCAACGACACTACCAATAATGTAATGCGTATTTACGGGATTGTTAATCCAATCGCGAATGGCTTCGTTGGTGGCGTCTTTTAGCGTGCGACTTCCTGATAAGGCTGGGCGAACTTCTGCACCGAGCATTTTCATTCTGGCAACATTTGGTGCTTGACGAGCAATATCGATGTCTCCCATATATACAATACATTCCAATCCCATTAATGCGCAAACAGTTGCTGTGGCTACACCATGCTGTCCTGCGCCAGTTTCGGCGATAATCCTTGTTTTGCCCAATCGCATTGCCATGAGGATTTGCCCAATGGTATTATTGATTTTATGGGCTCCAGTATGGTTGAGGTCTTCACGTTTTAGATAAATTTTGGTATTGTATTTTTCTGATAAACGCTTGGCAAAGTAGAGTGGAGAAGGACGACCAACATAATCTTTTAGCAATTGGTTGAACTCTTTTTTAAATTCTGGTTCTGCCATGACTTTTAAATAATTTTGACGCAGTTCTTCTACATTGGGATAGAGCATTTCCGGAATGAAAGCACCCCCAAACTTTCCGTAATAGCCTTTTTTGTTGATGTTGTAACTCATAATTACTTCCTGCGTAGGCAGGAATCTTTTTAATTAAACTCCTATTTTTATTTCCGTTCATTTTGTTTTGATACAAAACGAACCAAAAAATCAAATCAAAATTAGGAAATTGCTAACGCATCATTCACTTTCGGAATTTCGTGCTTGAAGCTACGCTTCGCATCTTCATTCCTACGTTCATTATTTCTGAATTTTGATAATTCCGACTTTGTCGGAATAAGGACTTGACTTTTTACTTTGTCCTGTTTATATTCTTTTTTTGTTGTCATGCTGAGCTTGTCGAAGCATCTCCTTTGGGATTCTTCACTTTGTTCAGAATGACAATTGTTTTTTAAATTCTTTTAATTTTTCTATATTTTTTAATCCGGGTTCAATTTCAAATTTGCTGTTTACATCTATGGCAAAGCAGTATTTTGAAACGTCACTTTTTTTAAATTCTTTTATTTTATCAATTTCTTCCAATCCAATGCCTCCACTTAAAAAGAAAGGTTTTGTTGATGGATAATCTTTTAAAACACTCCAATTAAATGTGTAGCCATTGCCTCCTGGAAGTTTTCCCTTTGTGTCGAACAAATAGTAATCGCATAGTTCTTCATAGGGTTTCAGGACTGAAAAGTCGAATTCGTCTTTAATTGAGAATACTTTGATGATTTCTAAAGATTCTTCACTTCGTTCAGAATGACAAAACTTTTTTAGTTGTTTGCAGTACTCTCGCGATTCATGACCATGCAATTGAATGGCTTGCAAATCGTGTTCTTTTATTTTTTCAACTATATATTCAATAGATGCGTTTACAAAAACACCAACTTTTTTAATTTGCTTTGAGAACTCTGGAATAAAACCTTCGAAATTTCTTGGTGACTCTTCATGAAAAATAAACCCAAGATAATCCGGTTGCAGTGCTGCAACTTCGGTAATGTTATCTTGGTATTTCATTCCGCAGACTTTAAGCCTAATTCCCTTTTGCCTATCGGCATTTTCCCCAAAGGGGAAAAGTTTTGTATCAGCTATGTCGGTTGTTTTTTTCATAAGAGTAATGGCTCCTCTCCTTTGATGGCGTTAGAGGAGGCTTTTAATAAATTTGGATGCACTTGCTCCAGGATCATCCGTTTTCATAAAGGTTTCACCAATTAAAAATCCTTGATAGCCAAACGATTGTAACTCTTTTATAGCTTCAACTGAACTAATGCCACTTTCTGATATTTTTATAAAATCATCAGGAATTAGTTGGCTTAAGGCTTTGCTCGTATCTAAACTAACATCAAAAGTTTTTAGGTTTCTGTTGTTAACTCCAAGCATATCCAATGAAGGCATAATGGATTTATGCAGTTCTTCTTCATTGTGAACTTCCAGCAACACATCAAGATGTAAGCTTTTTGCCAATTCGGAAAATTGCTTGATGTCGTCTCTTGTCAAAATTGCCGCAATCAGTAAAATAGCATCTGCACCAAAGGCTTTGGATTCTATTATTTGATATTCGTCAATAATAAATTCTTTACGCAGTAAGGGTAAGTCGCAATTTTCCCGTGCCAATAATAAATCGTCCAGCATACCTCCAAAATAAATTTCGTCGGTCAATACAGACATGCCACAAGCACCTGCCTGTTCGTAGCCAAAAGCTACATCTTCAACCATCGCTGTATTGTTTATGATTGATTTTGATGGGGAACGACGTTTGAATTCGGCAATAATTCCGGTTTTGCTTAAACTTAATTTTTTAGCTAATGATTTGGTTTTTCTGTCAAAAAAAGGCGTTCCCTCAAATATTTCAATTGGGATGAGCTCTTTTTTTAAAGCAACTTCTTTGCGTTTGTCGGCTGTTATTTTTTGTAATATATCCATTTTTTTCCTATCCCTTACCCTTTCCATCCCGATAGCTATCGGGAGAAAGGGAATTGTTGTGTTTTCCATCTTTAAAAGTCCTTCCTTATGGGAAGGATTTAGGATGGGATTATTTACTTAATTCAATTAATTTATCTAAACTTTGTTTTGCCTTCCCTGAAAGTAACGATTCCTTTGCCAATTCAAAACCTTCTTTATGGCTAATTTGTTTTGAGGTTGCAATGGCTAATCCAGCATTGGCACAAACCACATTATTTTGTGCTTCAGTTCCCTTTCCATTAATTACTTTTACAAATATGTTGGCAGCGTCTTCAATGGTATTGCCTCCAAAAATGGCACTTTGCTCAATTTTGTTAACACCTAAATCTTCTGGTGAGAATAGGGTTTCAGATTTATTTGAAATGACCTTGGTTTTTCCTGTTAATGATATTTCATCATAACCATCTAATGCGTGAACTATACTGTAATTTTTATCGGTTTGTTGATATAAATAGCCATATAAACGTTGTAATTCTAAATTAAAAACACCAACCATTTGGTTTTTAGGAAACGATGGATTTACCATGGGACCCAACATATTAAAGAACGTTTTTACACCCAATTCTCGTCTAATTGGCGCTACATTTTTCATGGCTGGATGAAATAAAGGTGCGTGCAGCACACAAATTCCTGCTTTATCTATTGTTTGTTTTAAGAAATCTTCTTCATTGGAAAATTTAATGCCCAAATGCTCCATAACATTGGATGATCCACAAGCAGAGGATACTCCATAATTGCCATGTTTAGCAACCTTAACTCCAGCTCCAGCGGTTACAAATGATGACAAAGTGGAGATGTTGAAGGTGTCTTTTCCGTCACCTCCAGTTCCGCATAAATCTATGGCATTAAATTCTTTTAAATCTATAGGGATGCATAATTCCAAAAGTGCATCCCTAAACCCTTGTAGCTCTTCAAGAGTAATACTACGCATCATATATACGGTTAAAAAAGAGGCAATTTGATTTTGGTTGTAATCGCCTTTTGAGATGTTTACCAAAACCTGTTTTGCTTCTTCGCTTGAGATACTTTCTTGGTTAATTAATCTGTTTAATAACTTTTTCATATTTGTCATTCCTGCGAAGGCAGGAATCTTATTATTTTAGTTCTGTTTTTCTTTTTTTCTGTTCATTTTGTCTTGATACAAAACGAACCAAAAAATCATATCAAAATTAGGAAATTGCTAAAGCACCATTCATTTTCGGAATTGCGTGCTTGAAGCTTAGCTTCGCATCTCCATTCCTTCATTCATTATTTCTGAATTTTGATGATTCCGACTCTGTCGAAAGTTCAAGTTTAAATTGAGTTTCTCTTTATCTTTTATGTTTTTACTCATTTAAATTATACCTTTAAGTAAGCACTACAAACTGCAACTGCCTACTGAAAACTAAACAGCTAACTATTAACCCAATTCTCTAAAATTTTTTTTCCGTTTGGTGTCAATACTGATTCTGGATGATATTGTACACCTTTTACGTCATAAACTCTATGGCGAAGTGACATGATTTGTCCGTTTTCATCAAACGATGTTGCTTCTAAACATTCTGGTAAATTGGCATCGACCACCCAAGAATGGTAGCGACCTACTTCAATCTTTTTGGCCAATCCTTTAAACATGGGTTCATCATCAACAGTAATGTTAATATTTGTTGAAACGCCATGATATACATCGTCTAAATTTATAATTGAGCCTCCAAAAACTTCACCAATGGCTTGTTGCCCAAGACAAACACCTAATATGCTTTTTGTTGATGCATATTCTTTAATGATAGACTTTAAAAGACCAGCTTCATCAGGGATTCCAGGTCCTGGTGATAGGACAATTTTATAGAACAGTTTTACCTCTTCTAAAGTTAGTTTATCATTGCGTTTTACGGATACTTTACACCCTAAATCTTCTAAATAATGGACGAGATTGTAAGTAAAACTGTCGTAATTGTCTATTACTAATACTTTCATTTTATATTATTTTAATTCTGTTCATTTTTGTCTTGATACAAAAACGAACCAAAAAAATCATATCAAAATTAGGAAATTGCTAAAGCACCATTCATTTTCGGAATTGCGTGCTTGAAGCTGCGCTTCGCATCTCCATTCCTTCGTTCATTATTTCTGAATTTTGATGTTTTCCAACCAAGTTGGAATTTCAAGTTTGATTTATATTTCTATATTTTGATTGATAATTTTATTATTATTTAATTTTCCTAACTCCTAACTCCTAACTCCTAACTCCTAACTCCTAACTCCTAACTCCTAACTCCTAAC
>CALZKX010000176.1 GCA_945788155.1 uncultured Flavobacteriaceae bacterium | reverse complement strand
TAGGCATATTTATTTACATTAAGTTGTTGGATTTTTAAATCGGAATACGTTATAGTATCTCCTAAGATAACAGGAAAAATGGGCTGTTTGTATTCTCTTGATGAAAACTCAAAATCTTTACCAAAAGTCTGGTTGCCATCTGTAATTAATAGTGTTGGTGCGTTAAACTCTTTATAAATTTGGTGTAAATTACTAAATACAGAGGTGTAATTAGTTTGTGATTGATTAAACTTTAATGAGTCTAATGTTCGAAATTCGACACCAAAACTATAGAAATCAAGGTTGAATTTATCGCTTAATTCTATGTTGTTTTTTATAGAGGCTAGAAGCTGGTTGACATTTTGGTCTTGTTCTAGGTGCTTAACAGATTCGGAATCATCTACAACGATTACAAGGTTTGGTTTTTCATTAAATAGTGTAACTTTTTCAAACTTTGGATTGATTATTAATAATAAGACGCTAAATATTGTAATAAACCTTAAAAATGAAAATATTGGATTTAGTTTTCTCTTTTTAGATTTATATATATACTGAAACAGCGCTAATAAAAGCGCTGTAATACCAGCAATTATAATATATAATAGTGTTTCTACTTGCAATATCTTTGTTTAATAATTAAGTTAACATTCCGCCATCTACATTTAACGTTTGTCCTGTTATATAAGCAGATAAATCACTTGCCAAAAACACACATGCATTAGCTATGTCTTCAGGAGTTCCACCACGTTTTAAAGGTATAGCTGCACGCCAACCTTTTACGGTTTCTTCATCGAGTTTTGCTGTCATTTCGGTTTCAATAAAACCAGGAGCGATCACATTACTTCTAATGTTTCTAGACCCTAACTCTAATGCTACAGATTTTGAAAACCCAATAATTCCGGCTTTAGAAGCAGCATAATTGGTTTGGCCTGCATTTCCCTTTACACCAACTACAGAACTCATGTTAATAATAGAGCCTTTACGCTGTTTTAACATAGTACGTTGTACAGCTTTCGTCATATTGAACACCGATTTAAGGTTGACTTCTATTACTTTATCAAAGTCCTCCTCTCCCATTCTCATTAATAAATTGTCTTTTGTGATGCCTGCATTATTAACCAAAATATCTATACTGCCAAACTCATTAAAAACTTGTTCTGCTAATTCTTGAGCTTCATTGAAACTTGCTGCATTACTTTGGTATCCTTTGGTTTTAACACCTAAAGTGTTTAACTCTTTTTCTAATTCTTGAGCAGCTTCAACGGATGAGCTATATGTAAATGCTACATTTGCACCTTGTTCTGCAAATACTTGGGCAATTCCTTTTCCTATTCCTCTACTTGCACCAGTAATAATTGCTGTTTTACCTTCTAATAATTTCATGGTTTAATTAATGGTTATAGTTATTCAAATATAGTAATTACAAGTTGTATCAAATAAAAAAACCTCACAAAATCTTGTGAGGTTTTTAACAGAACTTATTTGCTCTAGTATACTTTTTAAGCCATTACTTCGGCAACTTTTTTACCAATTTCGGCAGGAGAATCCACTACATGAATTCCGCAGTCTCTCATAATACGTTTTTTTGCTTGGGCAGTATCATCACTTCCACCTACTATAGCTCCAGCATGTCCCATAGTACGTCCAGCAGGTGCTGTTTCGCCAGCAATAAAACCAACAACCGGCTTTTTACTACCACTTTCTTTATACCATTGTGCAGCATCACCTTCTAACTGTCCTCCAATTTCACCAATCATTACCACACATTTAGTTTCTGGGTCGTTAATTAACATTTCTACTGCTTCCTTGGTAGTCGTCCCAATAATTGGGTCGCCACCAATACCAATAGCAGTTGTAATTCCTAGACCTTGTTTTACCACTTGATCTGCAGCTTCATAAGTTAAAGTTCCAGATTTAGAAACAATACCTACATTACCTTTTTTAAATACAAAACCAGGCATAATACCTACTTTGGCTTCTTCTGGAGTTATAACACCTGGGCAATTTGGGCCAATTAAGCGACAATTTCTGTCTTTAATATAGTTGGATGCTTTTATCATATCTGACACAGGAATACCTTCAGTAATCGTAATAATGACTTTAATTCCTGCATCGGCAGCTTCCATAATGGCATCGGCCGCAAAAGCTGGTGGTACAAAAATAATTGTCGTATCTGCTTGTACTTGTTTAACAGCTTCTTCAACAGTGTTAAAAACGGGTTTGTCCAAATGTGTTTGACCACCTTTTCCAGGTGTTACACCACCAACGACATTGGTTCCATATTCAATCATTTGTGAAGCATGAAAAGTTCCTTCACTTCCTGTAAATCCTTGAACAATAATTTTTGAATCTTTATTTACTAAAACGCTCATTTGTGCTTTTGTTTATTAATTTAATTACGACGTGGCAAAAGTAATTTTTTGAAACTATATTTTAAAGTGTTTTAGGCTTTAATTTTAACAATGAGGGAATCATGCTAAACTTTTTTATCTTTTAGTTTTTTGAGAATCTCAGGGATTTTCTTGATGGAGGCAATTTCTTTGTATTTTGACCTAAAATCTTCTGCTGGTACTCCAAAATAGTGCTTCCCTCCTTCTAAGGATTTGCTAACCCCAGATTTAGCAGACAGTACAGCTTTTTTGCCAACCGTTACACCGCTTGTAACACCTACTTGTCCCCAAATGGTGACTTCATCTTCTATAATTGTACAACCTGCAATGCCAACTTGTGATGCAATTAAACATTTTTTTCCAATGATAGTATCATGGCCTATTTGCACTAGATTATCAATTTTTGTTCCTTGTTTTATTGTTGTATCTCCTGTAACGCCTCTATCAATAGTGCATGATGCTCCTAAATCGACATCGTTTTCAATAACAACACGACCTCCAGAAATTAATTGATCAAATCCGTCTGGTCTGTTTTTATAATAAAACGCACTAGAGCCTAAAACGGTATTTGCATGAATTATTACATTGTTTCCAATAATAGTACCATCATAAATACTAACATTAGAATGTATAGTGCAATTATTACCGATAACTACATTGTTACCTATAAAACAATTTGGTTGAATGATCGTATTTTTCCCAATTACTGCGCTTTTTGCAATGGAAATATTTGATGATTTAAATGGCTTAAAATGCTTAGTTAACTTGTTAAAATCTCTAAATGGATCATTTGATATTAAAAGTGCTTTCCCTTCTGGACATGGTACGTCTTTGTTTATAAGAATAATTGTTGCGGCAGATTGTAATGCCTTATCGTAATATTTTGGGTGATCTACAAAAACAATATCTCCAGATGTCACTACGTGAATTTCATTCATTCCTAAAACAGGGAAATCTTTATCACCAACAAATTTGGAATTAATAATTTCAGCAATTTGTTCTAACGTATGTTGCTTTGGAAATTTCATATATTCATTCTTCAGTCTTCAATTTTCAGTATTAAAGCATAGACTGCTTACTGAATACTGCAACTAATTTATTCTTTAATACGTTCTTTGTAAGTTCCTTTATCGGTTTCAATTTTAATTTTATCACCTTCGTTAATAAACAATGGTACGTTAACAGTAGCTCCAGTTTCAACAGTCGCCGGTTTTGTGGCATTTGTTGCAGTGTTTCCTTTTACACCTGGTTCGGTAGCAGTAACTTGCAGTATTACACTCGCTGGCATTTCAACCGATAAAGGCATATTATCCTCTGTATTTATAAGTATGGTGACTATTTCGCCTTCTTTTAATAAGTCTGTTCTATCAATAGCAGCTTCAAGTAATCTAATTTGAGTATAATCTGATTCATTCATAAAATGATAAAATTCTCCATCGGTATATAGGTATTGAAACTTATGAGTCTCTACACGAACATCTTCTATTTTATGCCCTGCAGAAAACGTATTGTCAAGTACTTTTCCTGTTGTTACACTTTTCATTTTTGTACGTACAAAAGCTGGTCCTTTGCCAGGTTTTACATGTAAAAACTCGATAATTTTAAATATATCATGATTATATCTTATACATAACCCATTTCTAATGTCTGAAGTACTTGCCATAATATTGTTTAGTTGTTAAGTCGTTTAGCTGTTTAGCTGTTTAGTTGTTGAGTAGTTTTACTTAATTTTTAACTAAGTCTCAACAATTGAATCTATGTTCTTTTTATTATATATTTTCTATTTCTAGAATCAATTTGATTTAAAATATCCTTTCATAATTCCTCGATGAGAATTTTTTATAAACTGAAGGATTTCATCACGTTCGGGAGTTGCCTCCATTTCGGCTTCAATAATTTCTGAAGCTTGTGTATTATTGTAGTTTCGTTGGTAAAGTATGCGGTATATATTTTGAATTTCCCTTATTTTATCTGCTGAAAATCCTCTACGGCGTAATCCTACCGAGTTTATCCCTACATAAGATAGAGGCTCTCTGGCTGCTTTAACAAAAGGAGGCACATCTTTTCTAACTAACGAACCACCTGTAACAAAAGCATGATTACCAATGGAGCAAAACTGATGAACAGCTGTCATTCCTGCTAAAACCACATAGTCACCAACGTTTATATGACCAGCTAAAGTGCTATTATTTGAGAATATACAATTACTGCCAACAAAACAATCGTGAGCAATATGGCAATATGCCATTATGAGGCAATTGTTACCAATAACGGTTTTCATTTTATCGGCAGTACCTCTATTTATTGTGACACATTCTCTAATAGTTACATTGTCACCAATTTCTACTGTTGTATCTTCATCATTATATTTTAGGTCTTGAGGAACTGCAGAGATAACTGCTCCTGGAAAAATACTGCAGTTTTTCCCGATTCGAGCACCTTCCATGATGGTAACATTGGATCCAATCCAGGTTCCCTCTCCAATTATAACATTGTTATGGATGGTAGTAAAGGGTTCTATCACAACATTCTTGGCTATTTTGGCTCCAGGATGAACGTAAGCAAGTGGTTGATTCATTTCTTAAGTTTTATTTTACTTTTATTATTTGAGCCATAATTTCGGCTTCGGAAACAAGTTTGCCATTGGCATAAGCTCTTCCTTGCATTTGACAAATTCCTCTTCGAATTGGTTGCATTAAATCTAATTTAAAAACTAGTGTATCTCCAGGAACAACTTGATGCTTGTAACGTACCTTATCAATTTTTAACAAATAAGTTAAATAGTTTTCAGGATCTGGAACAGTACTTAATACTAAAATTCCGCCTGTTTGCGCCATTGCTTCTATTTGTAAAACTCCAGGCATTACTGGAGCTCCTGGGAAATGACCAACAAAAAAAGGTTCATTCATGGTCACATTCTTCAAACCTACAACATGCACATCCGATAACTCTAGTATTTTATCGACTAATAAAAATGGTGGACGATGCGGAAGCATTTCCATTATTTGATTGACGTCCTTTACTGGAGTTGCAAACAAATCGACATCTGGAACATAATTTCTACGTTCGTTTTTAATAATTTTTTGAAGCTTTTTTGCAAATTGTGTATTTACATAATGACCTGGCTTATTGGCTATCACTTTTCCTTTAATTCTTGTTCCAACCAATGCTAAATCACCAATAACGTCCAGTAACTTATGTCGTGCTGCTTCGTTTGGATGGTGTAGCGTTAGATTATCTAATATACCATTTGGCTTAATTGAAATATTATCCTTCTTAAAGGCTACTTTTAACCTTTCCATGGTTTCTGGAGATAATTCTTTATCGACATAAACAATGGCGTTATTTAGGTCTCCGCCTTTTATTAATCCATTTTCCAGCAACATTTCTATTTCATGTAAAAAACTAAATGTCCTAGAATCGGAAATATCATCTTTAAACTTGGATATATTGGTTAATGTAGCATTTTGGGTACCAAGAACTTTAGTGCCAAAGTCCACCATAGTAGTTACTTGGTAAGTAGGTGCTGGAATAACTGTAATTTCGCTACCAGACTCCTCATCTATATATGAGACTACATCTTTTACAACATATTCTTCTATATATGCATCTTGTTCAACTGTTTGGGCAGATTCCAGTGCCTCTACAAAAAACTTTGAAGAGCCATCCATTATTGGAGGCTCAGAAGCATTTAGCTCAATAATTGCATTATCAATTTGCAAGCCAACCAATGCGGCTAATACATGCTCACAAGTTTGAATGATCACGCCGTTTTTTTCTAAACAAGTCCCTCTTTGTGTATTAGTTACATAAGTGGCATCTGCTTTTATTACTGGATTCCCTTCTAAATCAATTCGTTTAAATGTGTAACCATTATTAGCCTCGGCTGGTTTAAAGGTTAACGTTACATTTTTTCCAGTATGCAGACCAACTCCAGTAAGCGAAACCTCCTTGGAGATAGTTTTTTGCTTAATTTCTGTACTAATTACTGTCATTTATTTTTTTTTCTAAATCGTTAATTCCTTTTACAATTTTTGGTAAATTCTTAAAATACACATAAGATTTATTATAATCGCCATAAGTTAATGCAGGAGAGCCTTGCAATACTTCATTATCTTTTACATTTCTTGTTATTCCAGATTGTGCTTGGATTTTTACATTGTTGCCTATAGTAATATGACCAACGATACCTACTTGACCACCAATTTGGCAATTTTCACCAATCTTTGTTGATCCTGCTATACCTGTTTGTGCAGCTATTACTGTGTTTTTACCTATTTCTACATTATGAGCTATTTGTATTTGGTTATCAAGCTTCACGCCTCTTCTAATAACTGTAGATCCTAAAGTGGCTCTATCTATAGTTGTTGCGGCACCAATATCTACATAATCTTCTAATATCACATTTCCGGTTTGTGGTACTTTATTGTACTCTCCTTTTTCGTTAGGTGCAAACCCAAAACCATCGGCTCCAATAATTGCTCCTGAATTAATAACACAATGATTACCGATAATAGTTTCAGAGTAAACTTTAGCTCCAGCAAAAAGAATAACATTATTACCTATGGTCACATTATCACCAATATAACTTCCAGGAAAAATCTTAACATTATCGCCAATGAGCACATTATCTCCTATATATGTAAAAGCTCCTATATAAATAGCATCTCCATACTTTACGGAATCTGAGATAAAACTGGGTTCTTCAACTCCGAACTTATTCATTTTTACCTGGTTGTAATACTCCAGTAATTTTGAAAACGCTTTATAAGCATCATCTACCTTTATTAAGGTAGTAGTAATTGCTGTTTCAGGTTCAAAATCTTTATTTACAATTGTTACAGAAGCTTTTGTTTCGTAAATAAACGGTGTATATTTTGGGTTGGCTAAAAAAGTTAAGGTTCCAATAGAACCTTCCTCGATTTTAGCAAGTTTAGAAACTTCAACGTTAGGATCTCCAACAATATCACCTTCTAAGATTCCAGCTATTTGTGATGCAGTAAATTTCATTGTCGCAAAAGTATAAAAAATGTACTAAAGTTTACTCTTTGGATAGCATATATAATACTTGGTTACTGGTTTAGCTAATGCTTTTAAGTTTAAATAGTCTGATGCCTTAGCTACTTCAACCACTTTGCCTGTTTTATATAGGATACTTATTTGCTGAGAATCCCTTTGATAGGCTTGATTGGCTATTTCGCCTTTAAAAACAAAATAAGCTGCTTCATTTGAACTAATATTGTAAGTATCCTTAAGATTATCGATATGCTTGCTTAATCTATTATTTTTTATTTTTTTATTTTTTATTTTAATACTTAGCAGCTCTCTGTTAATAATCATTTCACTTAAGTTACGGAGTACAAAATCTTCGTGATTTATCCATTCTTTTAGTGCTGAAACAATATCGTAGTCGTCTAATTTAGAGAAGATCTCTAAACTTTCAGCAGTAAAAGAATCTCTATTAATGTCATTATTTAAAAAGTACAACAAGGCCTTACTTGCGTGTAAATTTACTCCAGTCTTTGTTAGTTCGTTTGCTCGTTTTAAAACTCTTATAAGCAATTGTTCGGCAACTAAACCTGTTTTATGTAAATATACTTGCCAATACATGAGCCTACGAGCAGTTAAAAATTTTTCGATGCTATATATTCCTTTTTCTTCAATTACCAAACCGTCATCTACCACATTTAGCATTGTAATTAATCGTTCGCTATTTACATTACCTTCGGCAACACCTGTATAAAAACTATCTCGTTTCAAATAATCGGCCCTATCCATATCCAATTGGCTAGAAACTAACTGATATAAAAATTTTCTGGGATGTTCTCCTTTAAATATTTTTATGGCAAGCGTTAAACTTCCGTTAAATTCTTCATTCAATTTTTCCATAAAAAGCACCGAAATTTCCTCGTGAGAAATGCCATTAACAATGCTATGCTCCATGGCATGACTAAAAGGGCCATGACCAATATCATGCAAAAGTATTGCAATTAATAAAGCGTTTTCTTCATCAATAGAAATTGTAACTCCCTTAAAACGAAGTATCCTAATAGCTTTTTGCATTAAATGCATGCTTCCAAGTGCATGGTGAAACCGCGTATGATGCGCACCAGGATATACCAAATACGATAAGCCCATTTGCGTGATTCGTCTCAAACGCTGAAAATATTTATGCTCAATAAGATCGAAAATTAAAGCGTTGGGAATAGTAATAAATCCGTAAATTGGGTCGTTAAATATCTTGAGTTTGTTCTTTGTGTTCAAACTTGTTTTAATTAAAAGTTATACAAATATAATTATATGAGCAACATAAACATCCTTTGGGTAGATGATGAAATAGATTTACTTAAGCCACACATATTATTCCTTGAAAAGAAAAACTATAATGTCACTACTTGCCAGAGCGGTACAGAAGC
>CALZKX010000175.1 GCA_945788155.1 uncultured Flavobacteriaceae bacterium | reverse complement strand
ACATGGTGCCTCTATCGGTTATCCACGCTTTGTCATTACCAGCATCTTTTACTTTTTGTACAGCATGTTTCATGGCTTCAGGACTCATAAACTGTCCTTTTTTTAGGTTAACCACCTTTCCAGTTTTAGCAGCCGCAACAACCAAATCGGTTTGGCGAACCAAGAAAGCTGGAATTTGTAATACATCGACATATTGAGCTGCCATAGTAGCATCAGAAACTTCGTGAATATCGGTAACCGTTGGCACATCAAATTTCTCAGATACTTTTTTAAGAATTTCAAGTGCCTTTTCGTTTCCAATTCCTGTAAAACTGTCTACACGACTTCTATTGGCTTTTTTAAAGCTGCCTTTAAAAATGTATGGGATTTCTAGTTTATCGGTAATAGCAATCACCTTTTCAGCGATTCGCATTGCCATAGCTTCACCTTCGATAGCGCATGGTCCTGCTAATAAAAAAAAGTTTTTTGAATTGGTGTGCTTAATTTTTGGTATGTCTTGAAGAATCATCGGTTTTTATTTTCAAGCCACAAAGATACACATTTTAGAAAGTGGGTTTTAAACTATTTCTAATAATCCATAAGGACATAACAAAATTAGTTAAAGAGAATAATCCACCAATAATAATAAATTGTTTGACAGTTTTTCCAAATGATATTATACCTAAAACATCCGATAAATAGGCTAAAATAAAGTATGATGAAATACAAACGAATATTGTTCCTAAAACAAAATTGAGTTTATTGTTAGGCTTAATAATTTGCCAAATAAAAGGAATTCCAAAAATTAAAATTGGAAAGGCAAAAACACCCTCGCTTCTATTAACAGTGGTAAACCAAAATATAATAAAGCTCAAGAAATATAAATAAGGTGTAAATTTTATGTACTTGCTTAAATCTTTCATTTACAAAGTTTTATTGTTTTTAGTGTTTTAACGCAATGACAATGCCAATATTTTATATTAATTGGCTAATAACAAATATTTAACATGGCAATGAAATATATTTTATAGCTAAAAGTCGCAAAATAAACTGTACCTTTGCACGCTCAAAATAAGTCACAATGACCAATATTAAAAATATAGCGATTATCGCTCACGTCGATCACGGTAAAACAACTTTGGTAGATAAAATTATGTACCATTGCCAATTGTTTCGTGAAAACGAAAATACTGGCGATTTAATCCTCGATAATAACGATTTGGAACGTGAACGCGGTATTACCATTACATCCAAGAATGTATCGGTTACTTATAAAGACACAAAAATAAATATTATCGATACGCCTGGTCATGCCGATTTTGGAGGAGAAGTAGAGCGTGTACTCAATATGGCTGATGGTGTTTTATTGTTGGTTGATGCTTTTGAAGGCCCAATGCCACAAACACGTTTTGTATTGCAAAAAGCCATTGACTTAGGCTTAAAACCTTGTGTGGTGATTAATAAAGTTGATAAGGAAAATTGTACACCTGATGAGGTTCATGAAAAAGTATTTGACTTAATGTTTGAACTAGGTGCTGAAGAGTGGCAACTGGATTTCCCTACGGTTTATGGTTCAGCAAAACACAATTGGATGAGCGACGATTGGCAAAACGAGACAAAAAATATAGAGCCATTACTAGATATGGTTATAGAGCATATTCCTGCTCCAAAAATTGAAGAAGGAACTACCCAGATGCTTATTACATCTCTAGATTATTCTTCATTTACAGGACGAATTGCAATTGGACGATTAACACGTGGTGAGTTAAAGGTTGGTCAAAATATTTCTTTGGTAAAAAGAGATGGAAGCATTGTAAAATCTAAAATAAAAGAACTACATACATTTGAAGGCTTGGGACGCTTGAAGGTGGAAGAAGTACAAGCTGGAGATATTTGTGCCATAGTTGGTCTTGAAGGATTTGAAATTGGAGATACTATTGCCGATTTAGAAAACCCAGAAGGATTAAAAACTATTGCCATTGACGAACCAACTATGAGTATGTTGTTTACTATAAACGATTCACCATTTTTTGGTAAAGATGGCAAATATGTCACCTCTCGCCATATCAAAGAGCGTTTAGATAAAGAGCTTGAAAAGAATCTAGCACTTCGTGTAAATGAAACCGATAGTGCAGATAAATTTTTGGTTTTTGGTAGAGGTGTATTACACTTGTCTGTATTAATTGAAACCATGCGTCGTGAAGGTTATGAACTTCAAATTGGTCAGCCACAAGTAATCATTAAAGAAATTGATGGCGTAAAATGTGAACCAGTTGAAGAAATGACCATTGATTTACCTGAAGAAGTTTCGGGAAAAGCCATAGAAATGGTGACCATGCGAAAAGGCGAAATGCTAAGTATGGAAGCCAAAGGCGATCGTATGGTTTGCGAATTTATGGTGCCATCTAGAGGTATTATTGGTTTGCGTAACCAGTTATTAACTGCTACAGCTGGAGAAGCCATTATGGCACACCGTTTTAAAGAATACCAACCAATTAAAGGCGGTATTCCTGAACGACAAAATGGGTCTTTGGTATCTATGGAAAAAGGACAGGCGATTCCTTATTCTATTGATAAGTTACAGGATAGAGGTAAGTTTTTTGTGGATCCAGGGGAAGATATTTACGAAGGCCAAGTAATAGGAGAAAACTCTCGAGGTGATGATATGGTAGTAAATGTTACAAAAACAAAAAAACTAAGTAATGTGCGTTCTTCGGGAGCCGACGATAAAGCTAAAATTGTACCAGCGATTAAATTTTCGTTAGAAGAGGCTTTGGAGTATATTCAAAAAGATGAGTATGTTGAGGTAACACCAAATCACTTACGTTTGCGTAAAGTGTTACTAAAAGAAGTGGATAGAAAACGTTCAAAAAGTATTTAAATGGAAACATTAGGAATTTCTTTAACCGAATGGGTTGGTTATGCTGCTATGCTAGCCTTACTTATTTCTTTTATGATGAAAGATGTTAGGCGACTGCGTTTAATTAATTCGATAGGAGCAATCTTATTTGTTATTTATGGTTTTATGCTTGCTACTTCTTGGCCAATTATAATCACTAATGTGTCCATTCTTTGTATAAATTTCTATTATTTGTTTATTAAAAAATAGTGTTTTAAATTTTTTTACCCAAATTTAATTGTCTGATAAAATGATTACTTTATTTAAGTAATACTTTTTTTTGTTGTAAAATACTTTAATTTAGAGCTGTCTTTATTGTATTAAAATTAAGGCTCGACTTGTTAGGGTTTATGATTCTCTCAATTCATTTTTTATAGCACTATGCCATTACAAACCAATCAGATAAATAAAACTATATCTAATACAATTTACGCACTATTGAGCATTTTTGTTCTTAGTAAGGGTGCGCTTTATTTTCGAGATAGCTATGGTTTTTTAGAAATGAATTTCCATCAATCTGTTGGTTATAATTCCGTTTTAAAAATTATCACTGCTATTTTTAACGATAATTTTGAAATACCACTTGTATTTATTCAGTTGCTGATGCTAATTTTGGCTTCACAACACATAATAAATACAATCAAAAGTATTTTCAACCCTAATTATGTGTGGCTATTATTATTTCAAATAATTATTTTATCACCAGCACTTCATTTGCATTTTGTTGCCAATGCCATTTTATCAGAAGGACTTGCCTATCCACTCTTTTTGTTTTTCGTTAGTTTGTTATTAAGAGCGTTTATTATGGAAATAAAAAAGTATTACTATTACGCTCTTTTTGTGCTATTTTTTTTAATCCTAGTGAGAGGTCAATTTATAGCCATGACTCTTGTAGCCTTAATACTAGTTGGTATAGATGTATTTAGATCAAGGCTTAATAAGGAAAACTTAACACTAATTGTAGTGGTTGTATTACTTCCATTTGTTTCTGAGTTAGTTGAAAAAAGTTTCAACAAAATTGTTTACAATCATTTTGAAAGTACACCATTTGATAATGTGTCCATTATCACGGCAGCATACTTTGTTTCTGATGCCGAAGATTATAGTATTTTTGAAAATAAAGACGAACAGCAATTTTTTAAAAATGTATATAGAGTACTTGATAGCCTCAATCTTACAAAAGAAAAAGTTAAGTTCGATTACAAAATGTATGAGGTTTTTCACCGTAATTATAGTTATATATGTAATTACAGTATACATGATAAAGGCATGTTATATTATGAAGCAAAAGGACTGAATAAAAATGAACAGCTCCTTGCTGTTAACGAAATATCAGGTAGAATGCTATTTCCGCTTATTAAAGATAATTTTAAGCCATGGTTAAAGCTCTATATAGATAATTTAAAAAATGCCTTTGGTTCTTTTAAACAATTACTACTTTATCTTGTTTTGTTATTGGCATCTTGTATTTTATTGATTAAAAAAAATAATATTATTCTAAAGTTCATTTTTGTAACAATGTTATTGGTATTTGCTAATAAAATGATAATTCCAATTGCCGTGCATTCAATAAAAAGATATATGTTTTATACCGATTGGATTATCATCACTATTATCATTTTATTGTTAAACGAAATTTTCACAAAAAACACAATAGTAGATGATAGAGGTTAGTATAGTAATGCCATGTCTTAATGAAGCTGAAACTATTGAAAAGGTTGTTAAAAAAGCATTCTCTTTTTTAGAAAACAACAATATAGCAGGTGAAGTGGTTATAGGTGACAATGGCAGTACAGATCAATCTCAAGAAATTGCAATGTCTCTTGGCGCAAGAGTTATTGATGTTGAGGAAAAAGGATATGGAAGTGCGTCAAGATTTGCTATTGAAGCATCTAAAGGAACCTTTATAATTACTGCTGATACTGACGATAGTCACGACCTAGATAATCTCATGCCATTTATAGAATTGCTT
The DNA here is from genome assembly GCA_945788155.1 of uncultured Flavobacteriaceae bacterium. GTDB lineage: Bacteria > Bacteroidota > Bacteroidia > Flavobacteriales > Flavobacteriaceae > Pontimicrobium. The sequence goes on along the minus strand of CALZKX010000175.1, from coordinate 380 downwards.
AGAAATGGACAAGATTTTGTAATGGGAAATCGATTTAAGGGTATTAAAAAGAAAAATGCAATGCCTTTTTTGCATCGATATGTTGGGAATCCAGTTTTGACATTTATTGGAAACCTTTTTTTTAATAGTAATATTGGCGATTTTCACTGTGGTTTAAGAGGCTTTACAAGAGAAGCTTATAATAAAATGGATTTACAAACATCTGGAATGGAGTTTGCATCAGAAATTGTAGTAAAGGCTACATTAAATAAGTTAAAGATTTCCGAGGTGCCTACAACAGTTTTTCCAGCTGGTCGAACAAGAAAGCCACACTTAAGAACATTTTCCGATGGATGGAGGCATTTACGATTTTTATTAATGTATAGTCCTAAATGGTTGTT
>CALZKX010000174.1 GCA_945788155.1 uncultured Flavobacteriaceae bacterium | reverse complement strand
GTACAGCTCTAAAGATTTTATATGTTCATGAAGATATAGTTGATGAATTTAACAAACGATTTGCAGCTAAAGTTGATGAATTAAAATTTGGGAACCCTTGGGAAGATGGTGCAAAATTGACGCCTTTGCCAGAACCGGATAAACCAGAATACATTCAGGAATTAATAGATGATGCAAAAGAAAAAGGTGCAAAAGTGTTAAATGAAAAAGGAGGAGCAACTTCGGATAATTTCATTTCCCCAGCAGTTTTATATCCTGTTACAAAAGATATGAGAGTGTTTCAGGAAGAACAATTTGGCCCTGTTATTCCAATTGTGCCTTTCAAAAATATTGAGCAGCCATTGGATGATATGGCTGAATCCAATTATGGACAGCAAGTGAGTTTGTTTGGAGAAGATGTAAAAATCTTATCGCCTTTAATTGATACCTTGGTGAATTTAGTATGTCGTGTAAATTTGAATAGCTCGTGCCAACGAGGACCAGATGTATATCCTTTTACAGGGAGAAAGGATTCGGCTTTTAGTACATTAAGTGTTCATGATGCATTGCGTTCATTTTCAATCAGAACTTTTGTTGCATCAAAGGATAATGATTATAACAATGCCATTTTAAAGGAATTGTTAAATAATAAAACGTCCAACTTTATTAGTACCGACTATATTTTATAATAAAAACTAAGCTTGAAAATACCCAAATTTTATTACACAAGTATTATCAGATAATCGTGGATTGTCCTAAATGTATGTTAGTAAAGTTAAGATTCGTGTCATTTGGGTTTGTAATATAATCTTCTATAAAATCACCTACCTTTTCTGTGGTTACGTTATCGTATTTTGTGTTTAAATCTGGTGTTGTAATGTGCAGTTTTAATGATTTTTCAACAGCATTACGTATCATGTCAGCTTCTTTGTTCAAGTTAAAATGGTCTAACAACATTGCAGCAGATAAAATAGAAGCTATTGGGTTGGCAATTCCTTTTCCTGTTGCTTGAGGATAGGATCCATGAATAGGCTCAAACATCGCATATTTATCACCAACAGATGCCGATGCCAATAAACCAATTGAGCCACCAATAACGCTGGCTTCATCACTAATAATATCACCAAACATATTTTCAGTTAAAATCACATCAAACTGTTTTGGGTTCAATATCATTTGCATCGCAGCATTGTCAACAAACAAGAAATCCAATTCCACATCTTTGTAATTTGCCGCAATTTCAGTCACTACTTTTCGCCATAAACGAGAACTTTCCAATACATTGGCCTTATCAACTAAAGTCACTTTATGTCTTCTGGATTGCGCTGCTTTAAAAGCCAAATGTGTTATACGCTCTATTTCTTCACGAGAATATTCACATAAATCAGATGCTGTATTACCATCATCGCTTAATTGTTTCTCACCAAAATAAATGCCTCCAGTGAGTTCACGATAAATGCTGATATCTGTGCCTTTGATAATATGTTTTTTTAAAGGTGATTTGTTAATTAAGGTATCGTAAGCCTTTACAGGACGTATGTTTGCGTAAAGCCCTAATGATTTTCGTAAACGCAATAAACCTTGTTCCGGACGGACTTTAGCAGAAGGGTCGTTATCATATTTTGGGTCGCCAATGGCTCCAAATAAAATGGCATCAGTTGCTTCACATACATCCAAAGTTTCTTCAGGTAACGGATTCCCAGTTTGGTCAATGGCAATAGCACCAACAGGAGCATAAGTGAATGTGAATGTATGGTCAAACTCCATGGTGATGGCTTTCAACGCTTTTATGGCTTGATTGGTCACTTCTGGTCCAATGCCATCTCCAGGCAAAACAGCAATATTCAGTTTCATCTATTTATTTTATAAAGTTTGTTCAGCTTCAAAAGCTTCAATTTGTTCTTTTTTGCTGAGTAAATAGTCAATGTCGCCATAACCATTTATCATGCATGTTTTTTTATAAGTGTCTATGTCAAATGATTCTGATACATCAGAATTTGCAATAGAAATTGTTTGATTTTCAAGGTTGACTTCAATGTTTGTTTCAGGATGTGCTTCAACAGTTTCTAACAGTGTTTTTAAAAACCCTTCAGACACCTGAACAGGTAATAAGCCATTATTTAAGGCATTGCCTTTAAAAATATCAGCGAAAAAGCTCGATACAATCACTTCAAAGCCATAACCAATTAAAGCCCAAGCTGCGTGTTCGCGACTGGAACCACAACCAAAATTATCACCAGCAACCAAAATACTTCCAGAATATTTCGGATTGTTTAAACTAAAATTCTTGTTGATGCTTCCATGTTTATCAAAACGCCAATCTCTAAATACATTATCGCCAAATCCCTGTTTATCTGTTGTTTTTAAAAAGCGTGCAGGTATAATTTGGTCTGTATCGACATTTTCAATGGCTAATGGAATAGCTCTCGATGTAAGTGTTGTAAATTTTTCCATACTACTTCCTGCTAAGGCAGAAATCTTTTTATTAATGTTTTTTATTTTATCTAACACTTCGACTGCGCTCAGTGTGACACTATTTCTAACGTTTCAATATCTTTTGTAACGTCAACAATTTTTCCAGCGACTGCAGTTGCAGCAGCAACTAATGGACTCGCTAAAATGGTTCTAGAACCTTGTCCTTGTCTTCCTTCAAAATTTCTATTAGATGTTGATACACAATATTCGCCTTGCGGAATTTTATCATCGTTCATAGCCAAACATGCCGAACAACCAGGTTGTCGTAATTCAAATCCAGCATTTTCAAAAATACCTTTAAGGCCTTCTTCAATTATTTGTGCTTCTACTTGTTTGCTTCCAGGCACCAACCAAGCAGTCACATTATCAGCTTTTTGCTTTCCTTTTATAAAGTTAGCAGCCACTCTAAAATCTTCAATTCTGGAGTTAGTACAACTGCCAATAAACACAAAGTTTATTGGTTTATTGATAAGTGATTCGCCTGCTGCAAAATTCATATATTCCAATGATTTTTTAAAGGACGCATTATCATCAACTGGAATAGTTTCAGAAATTTTAATTCCCATGCCTGGATTGGTTCCATAAGTGACCATGGGTTCAATATCTTCGGCATCGAAGACATATTCTTTATCAAACACAGCATCAGCATCAGTTGGAAGTGTTTTCCAATAGGTTACTTTTTTATCTAAATCTTTACCTTGAGGTGCAAATTTTCTGCCTTTTACATACTCAAAAGTTGTGTCATCAGGAGCAATCATGCCTCCTCTAGCTCCCATTTCTATACTCATATTACAAACTGTCATACGACCTTCCATACTCATGTTTTCAAACACATCACCTGCATATTCGCAGAAGTATCCTGTACCTGAATTAGTCCCTAATTTTGAAATGATATACAGAATAACATCTTTTGGAAGTACACCATTTTTAAGCTTGCCATTAACTGTAACCCTTAAACTTTTCGGCTTTGTTAATAATAAGCACTGACTAGCAAAAACTTGTGCGACTTGACTAGTTCCTATACCAAAAGCAATAGTGCCAAATGCACCATGTGTTGAGGTATGGCTATCACCACAAACCATGGTCATTCCTGGTTGTGTAATACCTAACTCTGGAGCCATGACGTGGACAATGCCATTGTATTTATGACCTAGTTCGTAAAGTGTAATTCCGTTTTTAGCACAATTTTCAGATAATTGCTCTAACTGCTTTCTTGACAATTCATCCTTGATAGGTAAATCCTGATTTAAGGTTGGTGTATTATGGTCGGCAGTAGCAACAATTTGATTTGGTCTAAAAACAGGAATTCCGCGAGCTTCTAATTCGTTAAAGGCTTGCGGACTTGTTACTTCGTGTATTAAATGCTTATCTATATATAAAACTTGGGGTCCATTTTGAACCGAATTAACGACATGTGCATCCCAAACTTTATCGAATAATGTTTTTCCCATATTTATTTTCCTTAAAAACGGAAATCTTTTTAGTTAAGCTGAAATTATTTGATGATAAACCTTACTGGTTTCTACAATTTGATGAATATCAGAATCATTGATCTCTTTTTTTCTATCGGCAAACATTAAGAAGTTCGCATAGATTTCGTCTAACTGTAATTTGGTAAGCTCATAACCTACATTTTTGGCTCTGTAAGCTAAAGCAGCACGACCACTTCTGGCAGTCAACACAATTGCAGATTCTGTTACACCAACTTCTTTTGGGTCAATAATTTCATAGGTTTCACGATTTTTAATTACACCATCTTGATGGATTCCAGAGCTATGTGCAAATGCATTGGCACCAACAATAGCTTTATTTGGTTGCGTGTAAATTCCCATGCTATCTGATACTAATTGACTAATACCATAGAGCATTTCAGTTTGAATATTGGTATCTAAATTCAAGTAAGGATGTTGTTTTAAAATCATCACCACTTCCTCTAGTGCAGTGTTTCCAGCACGTTCACCAATACCATTGATAGTACATTCAATTTGTCTAGCACCATTAATAACACCTTCAATAGAATTAGCTGTAGCCAATCCTAAATCGTTATGACAGTGACAAGATAAAATAGCTTTTTCAATGCCTTTTACATTTTCTTTTAAGTACTTAATTTTTGCGCCATATTCATGTGGTAAACAGTAGCCTGTTGTATCAGGAATGTTCAATACTGTTGCGCCAGCTTTTATAACTGCTTCACATACTCGAGCTAAATAGTCGTTGTCTGTGCGTCCAGCATCTTCTGCATAAAATTCAACATCTTCTACAAACGATTTTGCGTAGCTCACAGCTGCATAAGCACGCTCAATAATGTCTTCTCTATTGCTTTTAAATTTATGAATGATGTGAGAATCAGAAGTTCCAATTCCAGTGTGAATTCTAGGTTTTCTAGCATATTTCAATGCTTCTGCAGCAACTTTTATATCATTTTCAACTGAACGTGTGAGTCCACAAACAGTAGCTTTTATAACTGTTTTAGATATTTCTTCAACCGATTTAAAATCACCTGGACTTGATACTGGAAAACCAGCTTCAATTATATCAACACCTAAATTATCCAGTTGTTCAGCAATCACTACTTTTTGTTTCGTATTTAATTTGCAACCAGGAACTTGTTCGCCATCACGAAGGGTTGTGTCAAAAATTTGTACTTGAGAATTCGACATTTCTTGTAATATATTTTCGTATTGTAGTACGAATTTATATTTTGGATTCCTCTAATAGGAATTCATTCGAAATATTTTACGATGTTGAAGTTCTGTTATTGATTTGTAAATAGTTAAAAAACAGATATATAGATTCATTTATCACACTATGACTAAAGAACAAAAAGATAATTTATTTATATTAGTGAAGTCACTGTCTAAATCTGAAAAGCGGCAGTTTAAACTTTACGTTGGTCGATTGGGTGTTAATGAAGATTCAAAGTTTTTGCTCTTGTTCAATATTTTGGATAAAATGAATGAATATGATGAAAAGAGCATTTTAAAAAGAGGCATAGTAAAAAAGCAACAGTTGTCTAATTTAAAAGCTCATTTGTATAAGCAGATTTTAATTAGTTTAAGACTAAATCCCTTGCATCAAAATATTAGAGTCCAAATTCGTGAGCAATTGGATTTTGCGACCATTTTATATCATAAGGGGCTTTATAAACAGAGTCTTAAAATTTTGGATAAGGCAAAAACCTTAGCTCTAAATTATGAAGAAAAAATCATTGCCTATGAAATTTTGGAACTTGAAAAAATCATTGAATCACAATACATTACTAGAAGTATAAGTAATCGTGCTGATGAGTTGACCATACAAGCCAAAGAATTAAATTCACAAAATATTTTAGCGAGTAAATTGTCAAATTTATCATTGCAACTATATGGGTTGTTTCTAAAAACGGGTTATGTAAAAAACGATGAGGAGTATGTTAAGGTGACAAAATATTTTAACGATAGACTTCCTAAATATGATATTAAAACCTTAGGTTTTCGTGAAAAATTGTGGTTATACCAATCGTATTTGTGGTATAGTTTTTTGGTTCAGGATTTTTTGGCATGTTATAAATATTCCAAAAAATGGGTGGATTTATTTTATGGAAACCCTGAAATGATGAAGCTAAATCCTGTGTTTTTTTTAAGAGGAAATCAATATTTACTCGAAGCTTTATTTTTTATTAGGCATCATGAGAAATTCAAATTGGCACTTAACAAGTTGGAAACAATTACAAAAGAAACATGGTTTCCAAAAGATGATAACGTTGAGAGTTTAACATTTTTGTACGTGTATTCTAACAAATTCAATTTGCATTTTATGGAAGGCACTTTTAATGAAGGTTTGCCTATAGTAGATGAAGTTTTAGCTGGAATAAAAAAGCATAAAAGCAGAATAGACGAACACCACATTATGGTGTTTTACTATAAAATCGCAAGTTTATATTTTGGAATTGGAGAAAACAAAAAGTGCATTGAATTTTTAGATAAAATTATTAGCAATAAGTCACTCTCAATGCGTGAAGATTTGCTTTGTTTTTCAAGAGTTTTAAATCTGGTTGCACATTATGAAGCCGGATTGGACTATAATTTAGACGCCTTAATTAGGAGTACGTATAAGTTTTTAATCAGAATGGAGGATTTATATGAAGTACAAAAAGAAATGATAAAATTCTTAAGAAATTTAGGAGATATTTATCCAAATCAACTGCGTGGTGAATTTATCAAACTTCATAAAAAACTAAAAACTTACCAAGACCATCCTTATGAAAGTCGCGCCTTTTTATATCTAGATGTTATTTCTTGGTTAGAAAGTAAAATAGAAAATAAATCGGTAGATTCTATTATTAGAGAAAAATTTCAATTAAAAAATCAAAAAAAATAAAATAAATCGAAAAATATTTGGTTATTAATGTTTTCTTTTTGAATATTTGTGCTCACAAAGTTCAAAAACTTACTGAAATGTTATCAAGAAAGGTGGAGGGATTAGACCCTATGAAACCTTAGCAACCCTTTAGCAATAAAGAAGGTGCTAAATTCTACTTGAAGAAGCGATTCATTTATCGACAATTCAGATAGATAACTCAAGCGTAATTACGCATCTGTAATCACGTAATTTCTTATAACATTTTTCTATTAAGTACGCTTTTTAAATTAAATTATTAATCAAGCGCTCTTTACACCTTTCCTTTGGAGAGGTCAAAACTGTTTTTAACAGTTTTGGGAGAGGCAAAAAAATTAGAAAAATGAGTGCAACAAAAATTATTCATTCAATTCCAAGTGACCCACTCACTGGAGCAATTTCGGTACCAGTGTATCAAACATCAACCTTTATTCAGGAAGCTCCTGGAGTAAACAAAGGTTTCGACTATGCTAGAAGCAACAACCCAACACGTAAAGTATTAGAAGATGTTGTGGCAAAATTAGAAGGAGGTCATTCAGGCTTTGCATTTGCAACAGGTTTAGCAGCAATCGACTCTGTTTTAAAACTATTATCTGCAGGTGATGAAATTATCGCAGTTGATGATATTTATGGAGGAGCCTATCGTTTATTTACACATGTGTACGAAAAACTTGGAATAAAAGTACACTATGTAGATACAACAGACGCTGAAAACGTGGCCAACAAAATTAGCAGCAAAACAAAACTGGTCTGGATTGAATCTCCTACTAACCCAACTCTTAAAGTGTCTGATATTCAAGGAATATCAAAAATTGCAAAAAGTGTCAATGCACTTCTAGTTGTTGACAATACCTTTGCAAGTCCAATTGCTCAACAACCATTGAGTTTAGGTGCAGATATCATAATTCATAGTGGTACCAAATACATTGGTGGACATTCCGATTTGGTTGCTGGATTGGTGGTTACTAAAACTCAAGACTTATCTGATAAACTCAAGTTTGTTCAAAATGCTTCAGGCGGAATTTTAGGTCCTTGGGACTGTTTTTTAACTATTCGTGGAATCGAAACCTTAGAAATCCGTTATAAAAAACAATGCGAAAATGCTTTTGCTGTTGCTGCATTTTTAAACAATCATGAAGCTGTTCAAGATGTTTATTTCCCAGGATTGGTAACTCATAAAAACCATGAGATTTCAAAGCGTCAACAAAATGGTTTGTTTGGAGGGATTGTGTCATTCACACTAAAAGAAGATACTCAAGAAACTGCAAACAAGTTTGTAACCAATACCGATTACTTTAAGTTGGCTGAAAGCCTAGGTGGTGTAAAAAGTTTGCTATGCCATCCTCCACAAATGACACATGCTTCTATTCCACGAGAAAAGCGCTTACAGTCAGGCATCAAGGACTCCTTAATAAGGTTATCTTGCGGAATTGAAGACGCCAATGATTTAATCAATGATTTAAGACAAGCTTTTAAGGCAGTTGATACAATTAAAGACGAACAGTATGTCAAACAGTAAAACCATTCATATTGTCTTGTTTGGAATAGGGCAAGTTGGAAGTACATTGATTTATCAGATAAATGAAACTAAATCAAGATTGCAACAGGACCAAAACTTGAAGCTAAAAATACCAATAGTTGCAAATTCAAAATTGGCATTTTATGATAAAGAGAGTGTTTCAAATAGTTGGGAAACTGACTTCGAATCCTTTTCAGTGCCTTATAAAATTGAAGAAATTATACGATTTGTTAAGCATCAAAAGTTTGAAAATTTAATTGCTATTGACGCAACGGCAAGTTCAACATTCATTCGAAATTATATTTCACTAATCGAAGGTGGATTTAATATTGTATCTGCAAATAAAGTGGCCAACACTTTAAGTTATGATTTTTACCAAACCTTGAGATTGGCATTAAAAATGCATAATAAATCATTTTTGTACGAAACCAATGTTGGCGCTGGATTGCCTGTTATTGAAACGATTAAAAACCTATATAATTCAGGCGATAAAATTGAAAGAATAAAAGGTGTTTTCTCTGGTTCAATGAGCTATATTTTCAATCAATTTTCAGCATCTGACACTACCTTTTCTCAAGTACTATCGGAAGCTGCAAAGTTAGGATTAACGGAGCCTGATGCTCGTGAAGATTTATCTGGAAATGATGTTGCAAGAAAATTATTGATTTTAGCACGAGAGCTTAATATTAAAACTGAACTCCAAGATGTCAAAATAGAGTCTCTTGTTCCAAAACAATTAAACGGTAAGACAACCTTGCATCAGTTTAAGAACAGAACAAAAGAGTTGGATGTGCCTTTTCAGGAATTAAAAAATCAGTTATATAAAAATCAAGTGTTACGTTATGTTGGTGAATTAGATGTTGTTAGCAAAACACTAGAAGTGAAGTTGATTTCAGAAGAAAAAAATTCAGCAATTGGACAACTTAAAGGAGCAGATTCTGTATTTGAAATATTTACAGAATCTTATGGAAATAACCCATTAGTGATTCAAGGTGCAGGAGCTGGAAAACAAGTGACAGCAAGAGGTGTACTGTCTGATGTAATTAAATTATCAAACAACTTGAATTAAAATACATCTGTCAGTTCGAGTGATTTTATGACGATAAGAATAAAATTGTATCGAGAATAATTAGATTTTATGAGAGACATTAAAGAAGAAATACAAAAACGAATCCTTGTGCTTGATGGTGCCATGGGAACCATGTTGCAACAGTATAATTTTTCAGAAGAAGATTTTAGAGGAGAACGCTTTAAAGATTATCCTACTTCATTAAAAGGAAATAACGATTTACTGTCAATCACACAACCTGAGGCCATAGCTGAAGTGCATCGAAAATATTTTGAAGCAGGAGCAGATATTGTGGAGACCAATACCTTTTCAGGGACTTCCATAGCCATGGCAGATTATAACATGGAAAATTTGGTATATGAACTCAATTACGAATCAGCAAAAATTGCAAAAAAAGTAGCTGAAGAATTCACAAAAGCAAACCCTGAAAAACCAAGATTTGTAGCAGGAAGCATTGGTCCAACCAACAAAACTGCAAGTTTATCTCCAGATGTAAATAGACCTGAGTATCGCGCTATTACTTTTGAAGAGTTAAGGGTCGCTTATAAAGAACAAGTAGAAGCTTTAATTGATGGAGGTGTCGATGTGCTTTTAGTAGAAACTATCTTTGATACACTTAATGCTAAAGCAGCATTGTTTGCTATTGAAGAAGTTAAAGAAGAACGCCAAATAGATATTCCAATCATGGTTTCTGGAACCATTACAGATGCGTCTGGTAGAACCTTATCTGGGCAAACGGTTGAAGCTTTTTTAGCGTCAATTTCTCATGTGCCTTTATTGAGTGTTGGTTTTAATTGCGCGCTTGGAGCTGAACAGTTAAAGCCATATTTACAGCGTTTATCAAACAAGACCGATTTTTTCACATCAGCACATCCAAATGCTGGATTGCCAAACGCCTTTGGTGAATATGACCAAACTCCAAAACAAATGCAACAACTTATTGAAGATTATCTGCAAGATGGATTAATAAATATTGTAGGAGGTTGTTGTGGTACAAGTCCAACGCACATAAAAGCCATTGCTGAAGTGACACAAAATCATCAACCTAGAACTGTCTGTTCGAGCGCAGTCGAGAACTAATTTATAGGATGAATAAACAAAACAAATATCTAACATTATCAGGACTAGAACCATTAGTTGTTACTCCAGAAAGTAACTTCATAAATGTTGGTGAACGCACTAATGTCACTGGCTCTAGAAAATTTCTACGCTTAATAAAAGAAGAAAAATATAATGAAGCTTTAGAAGTTGCAAGACATCAAGTAGATGGTGGTGCACAAATTTTGGATGTGAATATGGACGAAGGCATGCTAGATGGCAAGTTTGCCATGACAACATTTCTAAACCTTATTGCTTCAGAGCCTGATATTGCACGTATCCCAATTATGATAGATAGCTCAAAATGGGACATTATTGAAGCTGGATTACAAGTAGTACAAGGGAAAAGTGTTGTGAATTCCATTAGTTTAAAAGAAGGAGAAACAGAGTTTATTCGTCAGGCAAAACTTGTAAAACGTTATGGAGCAGCTGTGATTGTGATGGCTTTTGATGAAGAAGGACAAGCAGATACTTACAAACGCAGAATCGAAATCTGCGAACGTTCCTATAAAATATTAGTCGATATTGTTCACTTTCCACCTCAAGATATCATTTTCGATCCCAATATTTTTCCTGTAGCAACCGGAATGAATGAGCACAAACTAAATGCTCTTGATTTCTTTAAAGCCACGAAATGGATTCGCAAAAACCTGCCTTATGCCAATGTTTCTGGAGGTGTTAGTAATGTGTCCTTTTCTTTTAGAGGGAACGATATGGTTCGTGAAGCCATAAATGCAGCGTTTTTGTACCACGCTATTCAATATGGAATGAATTTAGGCATCGTGAATCCAGCAATGTTGGAAGTTTATGATGAAATTGATAAAAAGCTATTAGAGCGTGTTGAAGATGTATTATTTGATAGAAGAGAGGATGCTACTGAAAGATTGCTGGAATTTGCAGAAACTCTAAAAGGTCAGAAAAGAGAAACTACCGAAGAGGTTTTAGAATGGCGAAATGATAGTATTCAAGATAGAATTACACATGCTTTGGTAAAAGGAATTGATGCTTTTATAATTGAAGATGTTGAAGAAGCACATTTAGCTTCAAAAAAACCAATAGAAGTCATCGAAGGGCATTTAATGATAGGAATGAATGTGGTTGGCGACCTTTTTGGCAGCGGAAAAATGTTTTTGCCTCAAGTTGTAAAATCCGCTAGGGTTATGAAAAAAGCAGTCGCTTATTTACAGCCTTTTATTGAGGAAGCAAAAAAAGCTCCTAAATTCCCAAAAGGAACTTATTATTGGAAAACTGCCGACCCTTTGTTGTATGGGCTTTTGAAAGACTACGCCAATGAAATGCGCAATCAACCTACTCAAGCAGAAAGCCTATTATGGAATGTATTAAGTGCAAAAAAAATAGATGGTTACAAATTTAGAAGACAGCATATAGTTGGAAGTTATATTGCAGATTTTATTTGTTTGAAGAAAGG
>CALZKX010000173.1 GCA_945788155.1 uncultured Flavobacteriaceae bacterium | reverse complement strand
TGAATTTAAGTTTTTTGTGATTATTATTAATGTGCTTATAACATACTTTAGAGATTAACTCTAAAGACTGTGTCATATCCTGTAAGTGGCTTAAAATATCAATATAAAACCCACTTGCTTCAACACTCGATTCATCCAGATTTTTAATGAAGAAGAAAATATTATCTCTTAAATCATCAACTTCTCCAGTTAATTTAATCACTTGTTTTTTACTCTTTTTAAGTAGTACTAAATCTTGTCTTGCAAGCCCTACAATAGCATTAGAATAAATTCTATTTGTGCGTTTTACCACATTGGCAATGTTCTTTGCACTTTCTTGGATTACACCTTGAACAGAACTACTCTCTGCTTTTGTTAAACTATCTTCGTCTTTAACCTTATTCGATTTGTTTTTGTGAGATCTATAATTTCTATATAACAAAATAGCAGTCAGTAACAATAAAATTGGAATCATGACCTTTGGATTCCAATTAATTAGAAATACAACGGTGCCTGCGGCAATAAAAGCACCAATTGCAGTTCCAAACCATCCACCAATAACATTAAACACACCAGCAACACGATAAACAGCACTTTCTCTACCCCAAGCCCTATCTGCCAAAGAAGTACCCATGGCTACCATGAATGTCACATAGGTAGTAGACAAAGGTAATTTCATGGATGTAGCAATTGCAATTAAAATTCCAGCAACCATCAAATTCACAGAAGCTCTAATCATATCAAATGCTGGAGCATCAATACTTTGGTCTTTTGTTAGGATAACGTCTGGTTTTTTAAAGCTATTGGACACCTTTTCTTGTATAGATTTCGGTACAATTACACTGAAATATTTTGATAGTTCAGAGCTACCTTTAACTACACTTCTTGAAAGCCTGTTTGGTTGAAACTTCTCATGTGTTTCACCTTGACGTGATAAGCTAATTTCAGTTTCTGCAACCGTTTTTGCTTTTTTAGAGAACCATAAAGTTAATACCATAATACCTCCAGCAATGAATAATAGTAATGGCTCTGCTGGCACTTTTTTATCTAACACTGCCATAGACATTGTAGCGTCCATACCTCCAGCTGCCCAAGCTTCATAAGAATGGTAAGCAGCCATTGGCACACCAATAAAATTAACCAAATCGTTTCCAGAAAACGCTAATGCTAATCCAAAAGTTCCAACACCAATTACAAAAAGAAGTACGGTTTTCTTGGTGATTTTTTCAAATATAAAAGAGAAAACAGTCCAAAAAGCAAAGCTTCCAATAATGATGAAAATTTCATTGCCTTCTAGCATCCCCTTTAACTCATTATAATAAGGCGTTCCTTTTAGACCTTTTAAGAAAATAAAATAGGTAATTGCTGTTAATGCCACACCTCCAAATACAACGCCAAAGTTTTTAACTCTTTTCTCGTAATTGAATGTAAATAGAAAACGCGAAACCCACTGTACGAGCGCACCAACAGTAAATGCTATTACTACTGAAAGTAGAATTCCACTAATAATTGTAAGAGCGGTTTTGGTATTAATATAAGTGCCTAAATCTGCAAAAGTTTGCGAATCTGAAGCACTAATCTTTATTAACGACATAACCACTGCAGCACCTAATAAATTAAATACAATAGAAACTGTTGTAGAGGTTGGTAAGCCTAATGTATTAAAGAAATCTAGTAATAGAATATCAGTAATCATGACTGCCATAAAAATGAGCATGATTTCACTAAACTCAAATTGAGCAGGAATAAAAATACCTTTTCTAGCTACTTCCATCATTCCACTAGAAAATACAGCTCCTATAAATATCCCTAAACTGGCAACAATCATAATCGTTTTTAGAGAAAGTACTTTAGACCCAATAGCTGAGTTCAAGAAGTTAATAGCGTCATTACTTACACCTACAACAATATCTGCTACTGCAAGAACTGTAATGGCAATGAGCATAAATAAATAAATATTATCCATAATTTAGTTAGTATTAGTCTGCAAATATCTTTTGTCTTTTGCAGTGTAATGTTACGTTAATGTTATGTTTTTAAAAATGAATATCAAAACCTAGTCTGAAAGTTAAATTATTAGCTTCTCCATCAAGTGTTGTATAGCTAATGTCAGACTGTACTTTTAATTTGTGGCCAACTACAAACTTGTTAACACCTAATGTATATTGTTCTGTAGGCAATGCACCAGTAACGCTTTCATAATCTACTGTTGTAAAACGAGCAGCAATTTCGTAGTTGTTATTGAATAAATAACCAGCTTGTAAGTTTAGAGCATTACCAGTTAATACGATATCTCCAGTTGGTGTAATGCCATTTGCTTCTGTTGCAATTTCATCATCGGCAGTTCGTTTTGCATATTCACCCATAAATGAAAACCCATTGTATTTAAACATAGCATCTGCAAAAACAGTTGTTTGGTCTGTTTCATATAAAGATCCATCAGTTCTCATCATATAATCACCAGCAAACCCTCTTTCCCTAACCGCATCTTGGTTATAATTATATGTAAAGCCAAGCATTAGTTTTGGTTTCTCCTCGCGCTTTAAATCCGATTGACTATAATCTCCTTTAGACTTAAATGCTCCAAAAGGTAAAAACTCTAATCGAGTTGTATATTGCAAGCCTCCTTCATTTCCTTCAGTGACGTTACGACCTTCCCCTTGAGAAACAGAAAACTTTTCACGCATTAAAAAATCACCACCTAAATCGGTTTTATGACGTATTTGGATACCCAAATCACGATCTATATTAAAACGACTGTTTAACAACGAACGATCAATTAATTGAAGGTTAGCAGAAGATACTACACGCTCAACATTTCCTGGAAGCTTTGTTTGTCCAGCCCATAATTCCCAATTTCCAGCAAAATTCCACATGATAACTGCATCTAGAATATATCGTGGCGTATTTCTGTTAAACTGATTGGCACCAGAAATGTCTCTATTGGACAATCCCAACTCTATTTTATATTTAAGTTTTGGACTGTAAGCAAAACCGTCAAATTTTAAACGTGCTCTTCGTACAATAAAATTGTGTTCTGGGCTACCATATTGGTTACCATCATGATTCCAAGAAGATATTGAGCGTACTTGAAAACGAGGCGCAAATTTTACACTAAACGAGCTGTCTTTTGCTACAAAGTTAATTAGGCCTTTTCCAAATGAAGTATCACTAATTTCTTGTGCGTTTAATGATGTTAGTGCTAGAAAAGCGATTGCAACTAAGGTAATGTTAAGTTTCATATTAAAGTATTAGTTTTTGTCACTGCAAATAACTGATACCAATGTTAACTTAATGTTTCCAAATCATTACTTTTTGAATAAAAAAAGACTGCCTGGGCCAAAGGCAGTCATTAGAATTCATAATAATGTAGTCGACAAAAACTAATAGATTATATGAAATACTAATTATTGTCTTAAGACAGTCACAAATATCCAATACATAAATAAGGTAATTGTAACCACAATATTAATAAATCATTAAGCTATGTTATATTTTGTTAGTAATTTAAACAACTGTATTACAGGATTTTATAATTCTAATGTAAACTTAATGTTAATTAAATATTGCTTAATTGTTAACTAATCTTTATATTTGATATGTCGGCAAACTAATTAAAACATAATGCATTATGAAGAAAAGTATTTTATTTTTAGGGCTTTTATTCGTTGCAGTTTCAACTTTTGGACAAGCTGATACGAATGTAAAGATTGAAAAAAAAGGTGATATTACAGAAGCTACGTATTATTACCAAGATGGAACTTTACAACAACAAGGCACTTTCAATGCTGACGGGAAATTACATGGAACTTGGACTAGCTTTGACGTTAATGGGA
>CALZKX010000172.1 GCA_945788155.1 uncultured Flavobacteriaceae bacterium | reverse complement strand
GATCCAGAATTAGATGAAGTTAAAGCAACCGAAAGAAATTTATGGTTAAATATTAAAACCAAAGCCAACGAAGGGCGTAGAACAGGAATTGGTATTACAGCCGAAGGAGATATGTTGGCTGCTTTAGGGATTAAATACGGAAGCAAAAAAGGAAATGCTTTTTCTGTTGAAGTTCATAAAACCTTAGGGATTGAAGCATATAGAGCATCAGTTTATGCTGCAAAAGATAGAGGTGCTTTTGCTATTTTCGATGCCGAACGCGAAAAAAACAATCCATTTATTCAACGTTTAAAAGAAGCAGACGATAAGCTGTATTACGAAATGTTGGAACATGGACGTAGAAACATTGCTTTGTTAACTATTGCTCCCACAGGAACAACCAGTTTAATGACGCAAACATCCTCAGGAATTGAGCCTGTGTTTATGCCTGTTTACAAACGGCGAAGAAAAGTAAACCCAAACGATAAAAATGTACGAGTGGATTTTGTGGATGAAGTAGGAGATTCTTGGGAAGAATACGTGGTGTTCCACCATAGATTTAAGCAATGGATGGAAATAAAAGGCTTTGATACCGATAAAAATTACTCTCAAGAAGAACTGGATAAAATAGTTAAGAAATCGCCTTATTACAAAGCGACTTCCAACGATGTAGATTGGATGAGCAAGGTAAGTATGCAAGGTGCTGTACAAAAATGGGTAGATCATTCCATAAGCGTAACCATTAATTTACCAAACGATGCTACCGAAGAATTGGTTGGTCAATTATATTTGGAAGCTTGGGAGGCTGGTTGTAAAGGCGTAACCGTTTATAGAGATGGTTCACGCTCAGGTGTATTGATTTCAAATGAAGAAAAGAAAGATGATGAGCAAGAAACTTTAACAGCTTTTCCAACCAAACGACCACAAGTATTGGAAGCCGATGTGGTACGTTTTCAAAACAATAAAGAAAAATGGATTGCTTTTATTGGCTTGATAGATGGTAAACCATATGAAGTGTTTACTGGTTTGGCTGATGATGAAGATGGGATTTTAATTCCACGTTGGGCAAATAGCGGATTGATTATTAAAAACAAAAACGAAGACGGAACAACGCGTTACGATTTTCAGTATAAGAATAAAAGAGGCTACAAAACTACTATTGAAGGCTTGTCGCATAAATTTAACCCAGAATTTTGGAACTATGCCAAATTAATTTCAAGCACCTTACGTCATGGTATGCCAATTGATAAAATTGTCGATTTAATCAATAGTTTACAATTGGATAGCGAATCAATCAATACATGGAAAAACGGTGTGGTTAGAGCATTAAAACGTTATGTGGCTGATGGTACTCGAGTAAAGGGACAAGCATGTACTAATTGTAGTTCAGGAAATTTAATTTACCAAGAAGGCTGCTTAACTTGTAAGGATTGTGGGTCTTCAAAATGTGGATAATATTTTAGATTGTTTTTAAGGCTTCAGGAAACACGCTTGGGTCAAAATCCCATAGCAAGGGCAGTAGGTAATATGTGATTAATGCTATTAGGATAATTGAAATAATATTCATCCATATTCCGGTTTTCATCATATCAGGAATTTTTAAATAACCCGAGCCAAACACAATGGCATTTGGAGGTGTTGCAACAGGTAGCATAAAAGCACACGATGCAGCTACGGTTATTCCTACCATAAGCGTAAAGGGATGTACGTCTAACACAAGAGCAATAGGAGCTATTATTGGTAATAGCATAGCTGTAGTTGCAAGGTTAGAAGTAATTTCTGTTAGGAAGTTAACCGCAAATATTAAAACAAAAAGTAATGCGAATAATGACAGGTTTTCAAATTGTGTTATTTGTGAGCCAATCCATTGTGCCAATCCACTTGTTTTAAAACCTTCGGCTAGAGCCAATCCTCCACCAAAAAGTAACAAAATTCCCCAAGGTAACTTTACAGCACTTTCCCAATTAATAATCTTTTTCTCTTTCCTGTTTTTGGTTGGAAGAATAAACAAAATGGTTGCACTAGCCATAGCAATAATGGTATCGTCAATGGCTGGAATTAATTTTGAAATTAAAAACGAACGTGTAATCCATAAAAATGCTGTGATACAAAAAACCGTTAGTACTGTTTTTTCTTCATAACTAATTTTGCCTAAATTTTTGAGTAGTCTTTTAATTTCTGCTTTTCCTCCAGGGAAGTCTTTTTGTTTAAATTTAAAAGCAATGGTTGTTACATATTTCCAGCAAATAAATAGTAAGGTTATGGAAATAGGTAAACCATAAATAATCCATTTTGAGAAAGTCATTTCAATATTGTATTGTTCTTCTAATATTCCGGCAAATATGAGGTTGGGAGGTGTTCCAATTAATGTAGCTACGCCTCCAATAGAAGCACTGTAAGCAATGGCTAACATTAGTGCTTTTCCAAAAATTTCGTTTTCGTCTTCTTTGGTTTCAGGATTGTCCTTGAGCTGTAAAATAATTGCCATACCAATTGGCAACATCATTACTGTTGTGGCTGTGTTGGAAATCCACATGCTTAAAAACGCAGTTGCTAGCATAAATCCAAGTATAATACGGCTAACACTTGTTCCAATAATGTTTATAACCGTGAGTGCAATACGTTTGTGTAAATTCCATTTTTCTATAGCGATAGCAAGAATAAAACCGCCTATATAAAGAAACACGTACTTATGCCCAAAAGCAGCAGTGGTTGTACTCAATTCCATTGCTCCAGTAATAGGGAATAAGATAATTGGGAGCATCGCTGTAACAGCAATTGGAACGACTTCAAAAATCCACCAAATTGCAACCCAAAGTGTAGTTGCTAAAACAGCAATTCCTTCAGGCGATAAACCTTGAGGTTTAAAGAATAAAAGGGTAAAGGTGAATAACAAAGGACCTAAAACCAGTCCAAATTGTTTTAAGGTTTTGCTTCGCATTGGTTAGTTATGATAATGCAAAATACAATTTTTATAAATAGGGATTATATTAAACTTCCTTCATTTAAATATTTGTAATCTTCAAGCTCGTTTATTTTTTCAATCTTTTTTGTGCAACCGTTTTTTAATAGATAAATCTCATCAGATGTTTCAATAATATGAGAGTACATGTGATCGGTAATAATAACAACTTTGTGCTTTTTTTCAGCATTGATTATTTGCTTTATGTATTCAATTTGTAAAGGTGCAACATGCGAAAAAGGTTCATCCAATAATACAATTTTGCTGTCGCTTTTTAAAATCAAATAGATTTCCACAATACGTTGTTCGCCTCCAGACAACCTATTTATTTTGGTTTTTTCGTATTTTTTTAATGTTGAAAAGGTTAAAATAAAACCCTTCCAACTTACTTTAAAAAGCTTAAATAATGTACATAATTTTAGATTTGGCAAGAATTTGTGCTGTGGTAAATATGTTACAAGTTTCGTTTGGTAAAGAGGTTTTAAAATAGGGTTACTGTCTATTCTAATTAATTTATATTTTGGTTGAAGATTCCCAAAAATTATGTTTAGCAAACAACTCTTGCCACTGCCATTGCTACCAAGTATTCCTGTAACAGTTCCTGTTTCAGCTTTAAGGTAAATACCACTTAAAATACGTTTGGAGTTAAAATTTAATTCTACATTATCTATTTCAAGAATCATATAAATTCCTTAATAAGGAGTAGAAAGGTAATGGTTATTAAAATATCGACAAAAAATAATACCGAAAATAATTTTAAGGTAGATATACCAAGGTTTTTGTAAAAAATAAGTTTTCGCTTTGCAGAAGTTTCATTTACAGCGTACCATAAAAAAATGGTCAAAAGCAGCTTAGTGACTATTGCGGCTAAAATATTTGGATTAACAATAGTAATTATTATGTTTATAAAAAAAGACCATAAAACAAATGATCTATAAAACGCCATTATGGACATTAATTGCTGCATATACACAAATAAACGGTTAATGTAAGTAAATATTTCGTTGAATTATGGAAGTTTTTCATTCATTAAAATTCATAAATTATCGTATTTTTGCTACACAATTCACCTAAGTAGATGTTAGAAAAAATCCAGATAGTAAAACAGCGTTTTGATGAGGTTAACGATTTAATAATTCAACCAGATATTATATCAGATCAAAAACGTTATATACAGCTAAATAAAGAATATAAAGACCTTAAAAAAATTGTAGATAAAGGAGAAATCTATAAATCTTTAACTGCTAACATTGCCGAGGCTGAAGAAATTATTGGTGATGGGAGTGATGCCGAAATGGTCGAGATGGCAAAAATGCAGTTAGAAGAGGCAAAGGAAAAATTATCACCTTTAGAAGATGAAATTAAGTTCATGTTGATTCCTAAAGATCCTGACGATGCCAAAAATGTTGTTGTAGAGATAAGAGCAGGAACAGGAGGTGACGAGGCAAGTATTTTTGCAGGAGATTTGTATAGAATGTACTCAAAATATTGTAGTGACAAAGGTTGGAAAGTAGATGTTGTAAGCTTAAGCGAAGGTACTTCGGGTGGGTTTAAAGAAATTATTTTCGAAGTGTCTGGCGAAGATGTTTATGGCACCTTGAAATTTGAAGCTGGTGTGCATCGTGTACAGCGCGTACCTCAAACAGAAACACAAGGTAGAGTTCATACAAGTGCAGCAACAGTAATGGTACTTCCTGAGGCCGAAGAGTTTGATGTGGAATTAGATATGACCGAAGTACGTATTGAACGAACTACATCAACTGGTCCTGGAGGGCAATCGGTAAACACAACCTATTCAGCTATTAAATTGCATCATGAACCAACAGGAATGATTGTAAGTTGCCAAGACCAGAAATCGTCTCACAAAAACTTGGAGAAAGCATTAAAAGTTTTACGTTCTCGTTTATACGAAATGGAATTGGCAAAAAAACAAGCTGCAGATTCCGAAAAACGTAAAAGTATGGTGTCGTCTGGTGATAGAAGTGCAAAAATTAGAACATACAATTACCCTCAAGGACGTGTTACAGACCATAGAATTGGATTGACTCTGTATGACCTATCTAACATTATTAATGGTGATATACAAAAAATAATTGACGAACTAATGCTAGCTGAAAATACGGAGATGTTAAAAGCTAGTGATGATGTAATATAATTTCCTGCGAAGGCAGGAATCTCATAAATTGAAACTGAATAATTAAATAATGGATTCCTGCTTTATCAGGAATGACAAAGCGTAAAGATTGACAACACTAGAATTAATAAACCAAATCAAAAAAAAGAAGTCCTTTCTCTGCATAGGATTAGATGTCGATTTAAACAAAATCCCACAATATTTACTTAAAGAAGAAGACCCAATTTTCGCATTCAATAAAGCTATTATTGATGCAACTCACCATTTATGTGTAGCTTACAAGCCCAACACAGCATTTTATGAAGCTTACGGTTTAAAAGGTTGGCAAGCTTTGGATAAAACAATCAATTATCTAAACCAAAATCATCCTGAAATTTTTACTATTGCTGATGCCAAACGAGGTGATATTGGCAATACAAGTACCATGTACGCTAAAGCATTTTTTGAGGATTTAGGCTTTGATAGTGTGACAGTAGCACCATATATGGGAAAAGATTCGGTAGAACCCTTTTTAGCTTTTGAAGATAAACACACCATACTTTTAGCTTTAACGTCCAATGAAGGTGCTTTCGATTTTCAAACGTTAAAAGTCAATAATAAAGAGTTGTATAAAGAAGTTTTGGAGGTTTCAAAAACTTATAAGAACTCTAAAAATTTGATGTATGTAGTTGGCGCTACAAAAGCAGAGTATTTAGTCGATATCAGACAAATTATTCCTGATAGTTTTTTATTGGTTCCAGGAGTTGGAGCGCAAGGCGGCAACTTACAAGATGTTTGTAAATATGGAATGAATGATGATATTGGATTATTAATAAATTCTTCTAGAGGAATTATTTATGCTTCAAATGGATTTGATTTTGCAAAAGCTGCTGCAAAAAAAGCTGAAGAAATGCAGCTGCAAATGAAAGCACTTATTTAAACTGGAACTTTAGTTTCAAGTTGCTCTCTAGATAGGTACTTTAAACGGTTTAGCTTATTTAAAAGTTGTAAAGCTTTATACTCCGAAATATCACTTAACGCCGAATCTGTTTGCCTTAAATTATAAGCTTGTTCAACAAGTTGCTTATAGCGTTTGCTAAGTTTTTTTTGATGATTTAGAAGAATATTGCTTCGGTTCATTTTACTAAAAATCAAGTAATTAAATATACATTTTTTTCTTTAAAAATAAAAGTGAGATTATTGACTTAATCATAAAAAAGAAACCGATTTCAGTTAAGGAAATCGGTTTCTTACAAATTAAAGACTAACTAATTTATAAGTGAAGACAACTTAATATGATGCCTTTCAACAAAGGTCTTTTATTTAAACGGTTTTAATGTTATGTTAATATTAGATTTAGATTACCATTGATTTAATATCTTTAAAAAGCATTTAAAAATTAAATCACATGAAACAGTTATTTGCGATACTTATAATTTGCATGATTTCTATAACTTCAAACTCTCAAACTCTAACTAAATGCAATTGTTGTACTCAAAAACACACCGAATTTGATTTCTGGATAGGTGACTGGACTGTAACAAATCCTAATGGATCAGCAGCTGGGACAAATATCATTGAGAAAGTACAAGATAACTGTGTATTACTTGAAAATTGGACAAGTGCCACACCAGGTTATACAGGAACTAGTAATAACTTTTACAACGCTGCAAAAAAACAATGGGAACAAATCTGGGTAGATAATCAAGGTGGAAGTCTTCACTTAAAGGAAAACAGGATAGGCAACCAAATGATTTTAAAAACTGATATTGCTAAAAACCAAAATGGCGAACCGTTTTACCATCGCGTCACTTGGACTAAAAATGATGATGGAACAGTACGACAATACTGGGAAACCATTACCAACAACAAAGATATAACTGTGGCATTTGATGGACTTTACAAAAAAGAGAGATAGAATTTCATCAGGCGTGATGAGCCAAATTCTAAACCCTCTTTAGTTGTTGTAACCCTAAAATTAATTCCCTTCCCTTTGGGAAGGGTTAGGTATGGGCTTCAATCCTGCAACGCAAAAACCCTCCTTAACAAATCGGTTGTTCTTGACGATACTTTAGTTCTTATTTCTTTTTCCTCTACTGCAATCATGGTATATACACCTTTAAGTGCTTCTCCAGTGACATAATCGGTTAAATCTGGATTCACATTATTGGTAAATGGAATCGTGTTGTATTTATTAATTAAACTCTCCCATATCTGGTCGGCACCAACTTTACTAAAAGAGTTTTTAATTACTGGGTTGAATTTGTCGTATAAAGCAGTTTCGGTTTTCTCGGTTAAATATTGCGTAGCTGCATTATCTGCACCTAATAAAATATTTTTAGCATCAGCAAACGTAATATCTTTAACCGCATTTATAAAAATTGGTGTGGCTTCTTTTACTGCATCTTCAGCAGCTCTATTGAGTATTTTTAAGCCTTCATCTGCTAGATTACTCAAGCCAATATCACGCAATGCATTATCTACTTTTTGTAATTCTTCAGGAAGTAATATCTTTACCAA
The DNA here is from genome assembly GCA_945788155.1 of uncultured Flavobacteriaceae bacterium. Taxonomy (GTDB): domain Bacteria; phylum Bacteroidota; class Bacteroidia; order Flavobacteriales; family Flavobacteriaceae; genus Pontimicrobium. Next base: position 272 of record CALZKX010000172.1, on the reverse strand, counting down.
TTCATTTTTAAAAAAGCCATCTTTAGCTGTGAGTTTGGTTACTTGTTTGTCAATTCCAAAATCCAAAGCTTGACGTAATCCAGAAGCAATTTCGTCATTTCCTAAGCCGCCTTGAGGTAATTGATTCACAACTTGTTGCAACTCTGCACAAGCAGTTACATTAAAAATTAAGATTAGGGCAACAATTCTTTTAATCATAGTTTAAGGTTTTCTATCTTTAACAAAGATAAATTTTATAGATGAGAACCATTCAAATTTTATGCCTAATATGT
>CALZKX010000171.1 GCA_945788155.1 uncultured Flavobacteriaceae bacterium | reverse complement strand
GTTTTAAGGTCTTCGATTTCGGCTTTACCATCAAACTTAACAAATAACTTGTTCTCTTCTGAAATGTTACCAGCAATACCACCAACGTGGAAGGTACGAAGTGTTAACTGTGTACCAGGTTCTCCAATAGATTGAGCTGCTACAACACCTACTGCTTCACCACGTTGTACCATTTTACCAGTGGCGAGATTACGACCGTAACATTTTGTACAGATACCTTTTTTAGCTTCACAAGTTAATGGTGAGCGTACCTCTACTGCATCAACAGGTGAGCTTTCAATTTTCTTAGCAACCTCATCAGAAATATGTCCTCCAGCTTCCACTAAAAGCTCATCGGTTAATGGATCATGAACATCGTATAATGACGTACGACCAACTATTCTTTCTTCTAAACTCTCAACAACTTCTTCGTTTTTCTTTAATGGTTCAACATTAATACCTCTTAACGTACCACAATCTTCTTCGTTTACAATTACATCTTGAGATACATCAACCAAACGACGTGTTAAATAACCTGCATCTGCTGTTTTAAGTGCAGTATCGGCAAGACCTTTACGAGCACCATGTGTGGAGATAAAGTATTCTAAAATTGAAAGCCCCTCTTTAAAGTTTGAAAGAATTGGATTTTCAATAATTTCTCCACCTCCTGCGTTAGATTTTTTAGGTTTAGCCATTAGCCCACGCATTCCTGTAAGCTGACGAATTTGTTCTTTAGATCCACGAGCTCCAGAATCAAGCATCATAAATACAGAGTTAAATCCTTGTTGGTCTTCTCTAATACGCTTCATTGATAATTCTGTCAACTCTGCATTTGTAGAGGTCCAGATATCAATAACTTGGTTATAACGCTCGTTGTTTGTTATAAGTCCCATGTTATAGTTTGCTCTAATCCCATCTACTTGCTTATTAGCAGTATTAATCATTTCATGCTTTTCTGGTGGAATAATAATATCACCTAAACTAAATGATAATCCTCCTTGAAATGCAAACTTATACCCTAATGTTTTAATCTCATCTAAGAACGCTGCTGTTTCAGGAACGCTAGTAGCTTTTAAAATATTACCAATAATATCTCTAAGAGATTTTTTTGTTAATACTTCATTAATATATCCAGCAACTTCTGGGACTTTATCGTTAAATAATACACGTCCAACAGTAGTTTCAACTATTTGATTTACTAATTCACCAGCTTCATTGTAATCCTTGGTTCTAACTTTAATAGAAGCATTAAGATCAGCTCTTTTTTCATTATAAGCAATAACAACCTCTTCTGGAGAGTAAAATGTTAATCCTTCACCAACAACTTTTTCTTCTTTTGTCGACTTGCGTAACTTAGTCATATAATAAAGACCAAGTACCATATCTTGAGAAGGTACAGTTACTGGAGAGCCGTTTGCAGGGTTTAAGATATTATGAGACGCTAACATTAATAATTGTGCCTCAAGAATAGCTTCTGGTCCTAATGGTAAATGTACAGCCATCTGGTCACCATCGAAATCGGCATTAAAAGCCGTACATACTAATGGATGTAACTGAATTGCTTTACCTTCGATAAGCTTAGGTTGAAATGCCTGAATCCCAAGTCTGTGTAACGTAGGAGCACGGTTTAAAAGTACTGGATGTCCTTTTAAAACATTCTCTAAGATATCCCAAACTACAGGTTCTTTTTTATCTATAATTTTCTTTGCAGATTTTACAGTTTTTACAATTCCTCTTTCAATTAATTTTCTAATTACAAAAGGCTTGTAAAGTTCTGCTGCCATGTTTTTTGGCAATCCACATTCGAATAATTTTAATTCTGGTCCAACAACAATTACCGAACGTGCAGAATAATCGACACGTTTACCTAGTAAGTTTTGACGGAAACGCCCTTGTTTACCTTTTAATGAATCTGATAATGATTTTAAAGGTCTGTTAGAATCTGTTTTTACAGCTGATGACTTACGTGTGTTATCAAATAAAGAGTCTACAGATTCCTGCAACATACGTTTTTCGTTACGTAAAATTACTTCAGGTGCTTTTATCTCAACAAGTCTTTTAAGACGATTGTTACGAATAATTACACGACGATAAAGATCATTTAAATCTGACGTTGCAAAACGACCACCATCAAGAGGTACTAAGGGACGTAATTCTGGCGGAATTACTGGAACAGCTTTTACAATCATCCATTCAGGAAGATTTTCTCTATTCAAGTTTGCTTCTCTAAATGCTTCAACAACTTGTAAGCGTTTTAATGCTTCGGTTTTACGTTGTTTAGAAGTTTCGGTATTTGCTTTATGACGTAGCTCAAATGATAATGAATCTAAATCGATACGTGATAAAAGCTCAATTAAACATTCAGCTCCCATTTTAGCTATAAACTTTTCTGGGTCGGTATCGTCTAAATATTGATTTTCTTGTGGAAGTGTTTCAAGAATATTTAAATAGTCTTCTTCGGTTAAGAAGTCCATTTTTTGTAATGGCTCACCTTCTGCATTTTTTACATTTCCTGGTTGGATTACTACATAACGCTCATAATAGATAATCATGTCTAATTTCTTAGATGGTAATCCTAATAGGTAACCTATCTTGTTTGGCAACGAACGGAAGTACCAAATGTGTGCTACTGGAACAACAAGGTTAATGTGTCCAACACGATCGCGACGTACTTTCTTCTCTGTAACCTCTACTCCACAACGGTCACAAACAATACCTTTATAGCGTATACGTTTATATTTTCCACAAGCACATTCATAGTCCTTTACAGGACCAAAAATACGCTCACAAAACAAACCATCACGTTCTGGTTTATGGGTTCTGTAATTTATAGTTTCTGGTTTTAATACTTCTCCTCTAGATGCAGCCAAAATAGACTCTGGAGATGCTAAACCGATTGAGATTTTATTAAATCTCTGTACTGGATTCTTATCTTGTTTTCTTGCCAT
>CALZKX010000170.1 GCA_945788155.1 uncultured Flavobacteriaceae bacterium | reverse complement strand
GGTATTGGCGTAATGGATTATAAAGGATTAAGAGCAATTCCAAGTTTACCAAAAGATATCAAATTTGGACCATTTAAATTAAGTTCTGAAGTATTGATAATGATAGTGGTATTATTACTATCCACGTTCTGGAATTTAGTGTATGCTGTTGGAGTTGGCCTTGTAATTGCCTCATTAATGTTTATGAAGAAAATAGGGGATTTAACTGCTGAACGTTCCGATGTAAAACCATTAAAAGAAGAGGCTTGGAAAGACGAAATAGGGTTTCCTGAAAACCTAAAGGAAGAAGTGTTTATTAAACACCTAAAAGGGCCTCTGTTTTTTGGTTCTACAAGCGATTTTCAGCAACTTAGTCTACAAATACCCAATACTGCAACTACAGTAATTATGAGGTTGGGACGTATGCAATATATGGATCAATCTGGATTATACGCAATGGAGGATATGCTTCAGGATTTAAAAACCAAAAACATCGACGTGCTTTTTGTAAACCTGTTAAAACAACCGCGTTATATGATGGAGCGTATCGATATTATTCCAGACTTTATTCCTGAAGAACACATTTTTGCTAATTTTAACGCCTGCGTGAGTTGGATAAAGCAAAATGTAGAAGATAAATATTAAAACAATTAAAATTAAAAATCATGATAAAAAATATAGCAATAACAAAAGAAGTACAAGACCAATTAACCCCTCAATCTGTTTTAAATGATTTGATGGAGGGTAATCAAAGGTTTGTTTTGGGAAGTACTCAAGACATAGATAATAAAGCTTTGGTAGAACAAACCCTTGGAGGACAATTCCCTAAAGCTGTAATCTTATCTTGTATAGACTCAAGAGTACCAGTTGAAACCGTTTTGGATCAAGCTATTGGAGATATTTTTGTAGCGAGAGTCGCCGGAAATTTTGAAAATGTAGATATTCTGGGAAGCATGGAATACTCTTGTAAAGTTGCTGGAAGTAAATTGGTTTTAGTTCTTGGCCATGAAGCTTGTGGTGCTGTGAAAGCAGCTTGTGATGGCGTGGAACTTGGAAATATTACTGCTTTGTTGGAAAACATTTTACCAGCAGTAAAACAATCGGCAGTTGAGGTTGAAGGAGAGGCAAATTCGTCTAACAGTAAATTTGTTGAGAGAACCGTTGAGAACAATGTAAAGTTGACTATGGATAGAATTAGGGAAAAAAGTCCAATTCTAAGAGAAATGGAAGATAATGGCGAAATTGCTATTGTTGGAGGTGTTTACATGTTGTCTTCAGGTAAAGTGGAATTGCTATAGCAACTTTTAATTAAAGTAGTATTTAACTAACTTTGTAAATCGTAAAAAATAGCTTGGTTCATGACCAAGCTATTTTTATTTAATGCAAAAATGAACAAAAAAAATTTAATAACGACAAAAGACTTACCAGTATCGATAAAAAATTTACCTGTAAAAATCGCTTAAAACATTAATGTTTTCAATATATTTGCAGCTCTTATTTAATCAATTATAAGTATCAATAAAAAATAATGAGTGTAAAAAACAACGAACAAAGTAAGATTGATGAGCATCTGGTTCAGGATGGATTTACCTTATTGCAAATTGAAAACGATTCCAATCAAGTTTTAAAATATATAAAAGACGTAAGCAGTAACCTCATTCAAATTCATTTTTGCATTAATAACGATGCTCAATTGCAATTTGGGCCACATTATAGTTTAGGTGTAAAATCTCAAAACTCTGTATTGCTATACAACCCAAATCAAACCTTGGCAATTAACCTAAGTTTAAACCCAAAGGGTAAGTATTTGGTGTTTTTAGTAACCATTAAAATGTTTCATTCGTTCTTTTCACAAGTCGCAGATATTATTCCTTTTTTAAATGAAGAAAACAAAAACAAGAAGTACTATCTAGATAAAGAACTGTCTCCTTCGGAAGTTTTGGTACTGAATCAAATATTTGAAGACCAAAAGTTAAACGGAATGCACAACCTTTATATAAAAGCAAAAGTTTATGAAGTACTGAGTTTATATTTTAGCAAAACCAGTAATGATGAGCAAAGTTGCCCTTTTTTAGATAGCGAAGCTAATGTAGAGCGCATTAAAAAAGCCAAACAAGTAGTTATTAGCAATATGGCCGACCCACCATCGTTGCAGGAAATTGCAGATGAAGTAGGACTATCTCTTTCTAAATTAAAAGAAGGCTTTAAGCATATTTATGGCGAATCTGTTTTTAATTTCCTATTAGATTATAAATTGGAGTTTGCAAGAAAACAATTGCTTACAAAAAAATATAACGTATCCGAGATAAGCCTACAAATTGGTTATAGTACACCAAGTCATTTTATTACAGCTTTCAAGAAAAAATATGGAACTACACCAAAACAGTATATAATGAGTATAAACTAATTGTCGATTAACGATACACTAGAGTTAGAGGCACTTTCTCTTGTTTCTTCCGATTTCATTATGTAAGGAAAAATCATTGGAGCCAAAGATTCCACAGGCTTATAGAGCATAGAATTTTCTAAATCATTTGTTTCTAAAAAAGGAATGGTTCTATTCATTTTACTAAATATCATTAGGGCAATACTCAAGATTAGACCAATTTTTAACGCACCAAAAATACCTCCAAGTAGTTTATTAAGCAACCCTAAAGCAGCAAAATCAGCTAATTTGGTTAAAGCCTTACCAGCCATTGAAATTACTAGTACAATAATTACAAAAGTGATAGCAAACGCAGTAATATTAATTGTTTTTTCACTCCACTCCACTCTACTTTCTAAAAAACCAGCAGCAAAATCACTAAAATGAATAGCACCATAAACCCCAGCAACTAGTGCAATTAACGAGGCAACCTCAACAAAAAGACCTTTAGATAGGCCTCGAATTAGACCAAATAGAATCAGGGCTCCTAAAATGATATCTAAAATATTCATACAAACAAGTGTTTTACAAACCTACATATTTTAAAATCAAAAAAAGAAATTAAAAGTGTGGTGTAATAATAACGATAGAGTTTCTTTAGTATTTTATATCTCTGTAACTTTGTAGCTTATAAAATATATATGGCAAGAGACGAACAGCTAAAACAACGATGGGAATTAGTTTTAGAAAAACTATCAAACCAGTTTGCAGATGGAGATTCATTAGATTTGGATGCAATTATTTATTTAATTGGCGTTCAAGAACTAGGACAGATGCATCGCAAGTTTAAAAAAGACGAAAAGGTCAATCTTATGCATATTGCTATTTGTAGATTGCTCGAACCTTACGGCTATTATAAATTTGACTATATAGACGAACAAGGTTGGCCACATTATAATGTTAAAGCAGAGTTACCAAATTTAAAAGCTGGTGAGCAAAGCGTGTTGATGAAAGAAGCTATTGTAAACTATTTTCTTCAAGCTGAATTTATAACATAAGATTTGTTAAATTTGCCCTTTATTTTGAATACTGAAATAAATTCAGCACAAGAGAGATATCATGATTGATAAGATTAAAGAACTTATAGAAGAAGCAGAAGCATTTTCAGCACAGTCGTTAGAAGAAATAGAAGCATTCCGTATTAAGTACTTAGGGAAAAAAGGATTGCTCAACGAGTATTTTGCTGAGTTTAAAAACGTAGCAAACGAACAAAAAAAAGAGTTTGGTCAAGCTATTAATAAACTAAAAACTACAGCTCAAGAAAAGGTAAACACTTTAAAGGCAGAGATTGAAAACCAACATGAATCTAACGGTAGTTTTGGAGATTTAACACGCCCTGGAGAGCCTATAAAAATTGGATCTAGACATCCTATTTCAATAGTAAAAAATCAAATTATTGATATTTTTTCACGTATTGGTTTTAACGTGAGTGAAGGCCCAGAAATTGAAGACGATTGGCACAACTTTACAGCACTGAACTTACCTGAATATCATCCTGCACGTGATATGCAGGATACCTTCTTTATTCAAACCAATCCAGATATTTTGTTGCGTACGCACACGAGTTCTGTACAGGTACGTTATATGGAAAACAACAAGCCACCAATTCGAACTATTTCCCCTGGAAGAGTTTATCGTAACGAAGCTATTTCGGCACGTTCGCATTGCTTTTTTCATCAAGTAGAAGGCTTGTATATAGATAAAAATGTAAGTTTTGCAGACTTAAAGCAAACACTTCAGTACTTCACAACCGAAATGTTTGGGAAGTCTAAAATTAGATTACGTCCTTCATATTTCCCATTTACTGAGCCCAGTGCTGAGGTTGATGTGTATTGGGGTTTAGAAACCGAAATTGATTATCGCATCACTAAAGGTACTGGTTGGTTAGAAATTATGGGTTGTGGTATGGTGGATCCTAATGTTCTTAAAAATTGCGGTATTGATCCTGAAACTTACTCTGGTTTTGCTTTTGGTATGGGAATCGATAGGATTGCGATGTTGTTGCATCAAATTGGCGACATACGTTTGTTGAGTGAAAACGATGTGCGCTTTTTAGATCAATTTAAGAGTGCATTATAAATAGTTTGCCATTATAGAAATCCAGACTGTAAACGTCTGGAGACGTGGTAATTTTATGTTTAAAATAAAGCTCAGCAGATTGCCACAACTTTTTATCAAAATTTTCGCAACAATGACGATTTTCTTCAAATAGTATCATGAAAAAAGATATTGATATTCCACAAGTAATAGATGTTTATGTAGCAGTTGTTAATGAGTATAACAACACATATAAGACACATGATTGGAATGCCTACATCATTAACAATAAAGATATTGACTTAGAGGTAGTCCTTATAGTAACCAATGGGTATTCGAAAGATAAAATAACCTCTATATTTAGAAAGAAATTAGACCTATTACCAGCTAAAAGTTATGCAAAAATTGAGCTAATGCAAGAAGATCTTTTTGTACTTAACAACCAATTTAAGGTCACGTTTTTTGAAAACAATAAAATGTTTGATAAAACGTATTTGTTTAGAAAAAACACCATTAACAAGAATGCTTTACAACCTATTCCTTTAATGGAAGCAAGAGGTGTTTTGGTGAAGTGATTTCGTTTAACTTTATATTGATGAAATCGTTATAATGTTTTATAAACTACGCTAAACAAATTTCAACTATTTTTTTAAAAACACAAATAAATTAATCCAGCTTCTCAGTCAGTTTTTTAAACTCTTTTTTGGCATCTTTACCCTCGTATAAAATGCCATAAACAGCATTTATAATTGGAAGACGAGTTTTCTTTTTGTTTTTTTCATTAAGCAAATGTGCACTTTTGGTAGCGTAGTAACCCTCAGCCACCATGCTCATTTCCATCATAGCAGATTTTACAGTATAACCTTTACCTATCATGTTCCCAAACATTCTATTTCTGGAAAACACCGAATAACCAGTAACCAATAAATCCCCTAAATAGGCAGAGTTATTAATGTTACGTTTCATTTTATGCATCTTCTTTATAAAGCGTTTCATTTCACGAATGGCATTGCTCATTAACACACTCTGGAAATTATCGCCATACCCCAAACCATGCGCTATTCCAGCAGCAATAGCATAAATATTTTTGAGCATCACAGCATATTCGGTACCAATAATATCATCACTGATTTTGGTTTTAATGTAATCACTACTCAAAGCATTAGCAATTATCTGTGCTTTGTTAGCATCAGCGCACGAAATGGTTAAATACGATAAACGCTCTAAGGCAACTTCTTCTGCATGACACGGCCCAGCTATAACAGCAATGTTTTCAAAAGGGATGTTATAAATATCATGAAAATGTTCGCCAACCAACAAACCAGATTCTGGGATAATACCTTTTACCGCTGAGACTACTATTTTATTAGATACATCAACAGTGAGTTTTTCAAGTTCTTTGTAAACAAAAGCCGAAGGAATCACAAAAATCAAGACATCGGCATAACTTGCTGTTTCATTAATGTCATTGCTCAACTTTAATTGCTCTAAATGAAACTCAACAGAGCTTAAATAACTAGGATTATGCTGATGGTTTTTTATATACTCTAGAGCTTGTTGGTTGCGCATGTACCAACCTACTTCATTAAGGTTTTCGCATAACATCTTTACAATAGCAGTTGCCCAACTTCCACCTCCAAAAACCGCATATTTTAAATCTGACGCCATAAGGGATTATAATTTGTGTTTTCAAAAATACACAAAATATTAGGTTTCAATCCGTTTTGATAATCAGTGAATTACAATTATGGCATACAATTTGAAAAGCACTAATTATAAATGTTAAACAAAAAGCTTATGAAAACTTTAAAACTACTTTCAGGATTTGCGTTGGTCTCACTATTATTTACCTCTTGTTATACCGAGATAATTATAGATGACCAACCATCAATATCGTTAAACCAGTTATTAAATACTCATGAGTTATGGTATGTAGATATTAATGAAACCATTGGAACTGGCGAAACCACATTTTTACAAATTGCATTTACAATTTCTTTTAGAAATGGAACACTTTATGCAAACAATAACTTAGTAGGAATTGGAAACCAAGGAAATGGTTTTGGGATACCAGTTGGAAGCTATGGAACTTATGATATGATTTTGGATATAGACCATGACATAGATGGCTACAATACTTTTGATGTCTATCAAATTGATTCAAATACAATCGAGTTATATAACCCAAATAATGATACCTCTTACTTTTTACATGGTTACCAACGTAACAATTTTGATTACGATTTTGTGTTCTACGATAACATCCATTATTTTTTACAAGAATATGAAGCATGGGAAAAAACATATACTAGCGATGTAGGCGCTTTAAATGAATTTGATTACGAGAACTATTTACAGTTTTTATCAGGAGGAGATGACTCTGATTTTAGAAGCTCACAAGACGAAAGCGCAAATAGTCTAAATAACATTTATTGGGATTATACGGGAAAATATGGTGTGCAAGATGTTGCAAACAACAACTATCTAAAAACCTTAACATTAGATTACGATTATTTTGACAATGAATTTTTTGAATTAAACGTTATAAATGATGCGCTTATAGAATTATACCATCCAACATCTGGAACCTATTACGAATTTGAAGGCAAAGGGTATATTGAATTTATGAGAACTGCTGGTGATAAAAAAGCGAAATTTAAAAAAAAGCGTAAACAAAAAACAGAAAAGAAAAACAACCCAAGGGTTAACACAAGAAACTAGAATTTTTGGTTGGTTATTTTAGTTTTGAAACTGCTTAGAATAACTATTTCTAAGCAGTTTTTCTTTTTTAGTGACTACACAAAAAATAATGTGTCTAAACAATGCATAGAGTTATTAACAATAATTGGAGATGCAGTATCAATTTAAGAACTTTATGAGATATTATTTAATAACCTTAAAACAAACAACATAATGGGAATATTTTCATTTATTAAAAATGCAGGAGCAAAAGTTTTTGGTATTGGAAAAACGGACGCTGAAGAAGCTGCTGAAGCACTTGAAGCAAAAAGAAAAACAGAAGCAACTGCGGCAGCTCACATGGAGCAAACGGTAAAAGATTTACAATTACAAGTAGAAAACCTAGAAATTTACATTGAAGGTGATGCCGCAAGAGTGAGAGGAGCAGCTTACGACCAAGCGACCAAAGAAAAAGTAGTATTGGTTGTTGGAAATTCCAATGGAATTGCAACCGTAAATGACCAAATGACGGTTGAAAACGTTGAACCTGAAGCACAGTTCCATACTGTGGTAAGTGGTGATACGCTTGGGAAAATTGCTAAGAAATTTTATGGTAACGCCATGAAGTATCCTGTAATTTTTGAAGCAAACAAACCAATGCTTAAAGACCCAGATTTAATTTACCCAGGACAGGTATTGCGTATTCCTGCACTTGATTAAATTTATAAGTTTACACAGAACAAAACCCTAGGCTTTAAGTGTCTAGGGTTTTTTATTTGTAAAAATTCATTTCATCCAAATATTGCCAAACATGTTCAGGTAACATCGGTTTAATATTCTTTTCGTTTTTAATGGATTTTCTAATAAAAGTAGAGGACAGCTCCATAATTGGCGCATCAACCTTGATAATATTTGGATGATCTTTAAATTGATGACCTACCTTACCTTCTGATAGTCTTGGATAAACATAAATGTTGTGTCTTGCTAAAATCACCTCGTAGTTTTTCCATTTATGAAACCCCTTTAAGTTATCTTCTCCCATAATAAGTGCAAACTCATTATCAGGATATTTTTCTTCTAAATAACTTAAGGTATTTACTGTATAATTAGGTTGTGGCAATCCAAATTCAATATTGCTTTCTTTTAATTTTGGATAATCTTTTGTTGCTAGGTAAACCATTTGTAATCGTTGATGGTCATCAAGCAAAGAGCTTTTCTTTTTAAAAGGACTATGTGGCGTAACCACAAACCATACTTGGTCAAGGTCGCTATATTCAGCCAAATGGTTGGCTATGGTTAAATGACCGACATGAATAGGGTTAAATGTGCCAAAGTAAAGTCCTATTTTCATTTTCTAGGTGTTTGTGTTTACAAAATCGTTTACCAATGTATAGGCTTCGGTTAAAGCATTTTCTAAATAATCATTTTCTATAATCACATCAAAAAGTGGTGCAGTAGCAAGCTCAGCAGAAGCTTTTGCAACACGCATATTTATTTTGTCTGCACTTTCGGTTTTACGTTTTTTGAGCCTAATTTTAAGCTCATCAATACTTGGAGGTTTTACAAAAACAGCTAGTGTTTGCTCTGGAAATTTGCGCTTTATGCGTAAGCCTCCAGATACATCAATATCAAAAATAACATGTTTGCCCAATGCCCAAATACGCTCAACTTCGGTTTTTAGGGTGCCATAAAAATTGTCACGATACACTTCTTCCCATTCTAAAAACTCATCCTTTTTGATTTTTGAAATAAATTCTTTTGCCGAGAGGAAATAATAATCTTTTCCATTGATTTCCTCGCCTCTTTTCTCTCTTGAAGTAGCAGAAATGGAAAACTCCAAGTTGAGCTCTGGTTGTTTCAGCAAATGTTTAACAATGGTTGTTTTGCCAGATCCAGAAGGTGCTGAGAACACTATTAATTTACCCTTATTCATAATTACAGAACGTTTAATAGTTGTTCTTTGATTTTTTCCAGCTCATCTTTCATTTGAACCACCATTTTTTGCATAGGTGCGTAATTTGCCTTAGATCCAATCGTGTTAATTTCCCTGCCTATTTCTTGACCAATAAACCCTAGTTTTTTACCATTAGAATCGGTTGAATTTAACGACTTCACAAAGTATTCTAAATGATTGTGAAGACGTACTTTTTCTTCAGTGATGTCAAACTTTTCTATATAGTAAACAAGTTCTTGTTCAAACCGGTTTTCGTCAACTTTTTCCTTTAATTCAGCGATACCTCTGTTTAAACGCTCTCTAACGTTTTCTATACGTTCTGGGTCAATTTTGATAACTTGTTCAAGTAGCTTGTCAATGTTTTCAACTCTATTCACAAAGTCTTTTTCAAGTGCTTTGCCCTCTTGGACCCGGTAATCTTTAATTTTTTCTAAAGTCGCTTTAATACCATCTTCAATTAGTTTCCACTCATCAGCATTAATATCATCACGTTCAGTACTTAAGGCATCAGGCATTTTAATAGCCATTTTCAACAACTCGGTTTCATCACTATTAACAATATCTTTAAGTTGCTTCATATACGTTTTAACAACAGGCTCATTTACTTTGCTTGTGGTTTCCTCGCCTGTAATTTCCAAATACAACGAAAAATCAACTTTACCCCTTACAAGATGTGAAGCAATAAGTTTTCTAATATGCAATTCTTTTTCACGATACACCGACGGCATTCGTGTATTCAAATCAAGGTTTTTACTATTGAGCGATTTTATTTCAAGGGAAATTTTTTTAGTTGGAAACTGAAGAACAGATTTTCCATAACCTGTCATTGATTGTATCATTTGTATTATTTATAAAGTTGCACAAAGATAATTAAAAGACTTTACTAAGCCTTATACTTATAACAAACAAAAAATGTAGTTTTGTTGATAGAAATTAAATAGAATATGTACATAAAAGAGTTTGAAATTCGTTGGAGTGACCTTGATGCAAACTTACATTTGGGCAACTCAACTTATATTGATTACATGAGCCATACTAGAATGTCCTTTTTAACCGATAACAATCTAAGCTTGGATGTAATGCGTAACAATAATTTAGGGCCGATTACGCTTTATGAGCATATTCATTATTTTAAAGAAATCAAGCCAAGAGAAACTATAAAAGTAAGTCTTGAAGTTTCTGGATATAGCGCAGATGGCCTATTTTTAATGTTTGAGCACAATTTTTATAACTCTGAAGGTAAAAACTTAGCTTATGCTGAAATTTTGTTTTCATGGATTGATATTAAAAAGCGAAAGTTTGGGATAGTTTCTAAAGAGCTTTTGGATATAATAGAAACCTTTCCTCGTTCAGATAATTTTAAAATTTTAACTAAAGAAGATACTAGAAAATATGGTAGAAAGCCTAAGGATCTTGTCTGATATATTCTACTATATATATTTAAAATCAATTTCAGGATTTGAAACCTCAATTTTTTAATTCCCTATAAACACAATTTTTCTATTTGTGATTTGGCTGCTTTAATCGTTTTTTGAGAGTTACCAATAAAAATCTGATTATCTAAAATAATCACTGGACGCTTTAAAAAAGTATAATGATTTAAAATGTAGTGTTTAAAATCGGCTTCTTTAAGCGATTGGTTTTTTAAATCCATTTCTTTATAAAGTTTTGCTCTTTTACTAAATAAAGTTTCATAACTACCAGTTAGTTGGTGCATTTCTTCTAACTGAGAAGCAATAATTGGCTGTTCTTTTATATCTTGAAACACAAAATTTGATGACGGATCAAGCTCTTTAATAATTCGTATGCACGTGTTACAAGTTTTTAAGAAGTATATTTTTTTCATTATAAACAAACATTAACTTTACAAAGAAAATCAATTAGAATTAATACGTGCTTTTTTAATAGAAAAAATGAATTACAAATTTGATATTAGCCTAAAAAACAGAAATATTTTAAATGCTTTTTTCGAGAAATGCTCATTGGAAGAGTTGAACAAAATCCCCGAAGGGTTTAATAATAAT
>CALZKX010000169.1 GCA_945788155.1 uncultured Flavobacteriaceae bacterium | reverse complement strand
TTTTTAATGAATCAAGATGTGTGTCAAAATATTCAAATTCTTTTTCGTCTGCCCTTTCATGAATATTTATAAGTATACTGCTGTGGTCTAAGACCTTTTGTTGCGATGACATTGTTTCTTCAATTCTATTTTTTGAATCTTTAAAATCAACTTGTAATGCCTTAAGGATTTTAGTTTCTTCATTTGCGGCTTTTCGGTTTTCATTCCAATTATTGATTTGTAAGGCTATTAATATTCCAAAAACCACTAGGATAATTTCACCCAATGCATATTTAAAATATCTTGATGTCTTGTTTTGGTTGAGCATTTGTTGACGGATTTTCCGAAAGAAATTAATCATATCTTTTGTCTTAGTAATTGCTAAAGATAGACAATTCTGTATTCCAATTTTAAATGAGAAAATGTTTGCTAAAATTATAGTTAATTTATTATGAAAATTGTTTATTTAATCCGTAAATTTGCACGGATTTTTAGACAACTAATTTCAATTTTCAAACATATGTCAAACGACATTCGTATTAAAAAAGGTCTAGATATAAAGCTAAAAGGTGCTGCCGAAAAAGCAAAAGAAAATGCAATCGTCAGTAACTTTTATACTATTAGACCAGAAGACTTCCACAGTATTATTCCTAAAATGATTGTAAAAGTTGGTGCTAAAATTAAAGCAGGAGATCCTGTTTTTTTTGATAAAGCTAATGAAGATGTAAAAATTGCATCGCCAGTTTCTGGCGAGATCATAGAGATTTCTCGTGGAGAAAAACGTAAAATTTTAGCCATTAAAATTCAAGCTGATAAAGAGCAAACGTATCAGGATTTTGGAGCTATTAATTTAGATAATGCAACATCAGAAGCTGTTAAAGCTAGATTGCTTGAATCTGGTTGTTGGCCATTTGTAAAACAACGTCCTTACGATGTTATTGCAAATCCAAATAAATCACCAAAAGCGATTTTTATTTCAGGTTATGCTAGTGCGCCTTTGGCAGCCGATTTAGATTTTACACTTCAAGGAAAAGAAGCCGAATTACAAGCAGCTGTGAGCGCACTTGGAAAATTGACTAATGGTAAAGTAAATGTTTCAGTTGGTAAAAACTCAAACTCACCATTAGCAAAACTTACAGGAGTTACTATTCATAAAGTTTCGGGACCACATCCCTCAGGAAATGTAGGTACTTTAATAAATAAAATAGACCCAATAAACAAAGGCGAGGTCGTTTGGACAGTAAACGCTCAAGACCTAGTTGTAATTGGAGAATTATTACTTACTGGAAAATTCAACGCAGAACGTGTTGTTGCTCTAGTAGGGTCATCAGTGCAAAAACCAAGATATTTTACTACTAAAATTGGTAGTGAAGTTGCAACTGTGATTTACGATTATGGTGTTGAAAAAGATGCCAATGTTCGTATTATCTCTGGAAATGTGTTAAGTGGAAAGCAAATAAAACCAGATGGCTATTTAGATTATTACAGTAATGTAATTACTATAATTCCTGAAGGTGACGATTACGAGTTTTTTGGGTGGACAAAGCCAATTTTTAATAAAATATCTACTTCAAGAGCACTTACTTTTTCTTGGTTAAACCCTAAAAAACAATACGATTTAAATACCAATACTAATGGCGAACATCGTGCATTTGTTATTACAGGAACTTACGAAGAAGTTTTTCCGTTTGATATTTACCCAATGCAAATCTTAAAAGCATGTATGTATAAAGATCTTGATGAAATGGAAGCGCTTGGCATGTACGAAGTTGCTCCTGAAGATTTTGCATTAACAGAATTTGTGTGTGTGTCTAAACAACCACATCAAAAAATTATAAGAGAAGGTTTAGACTTAATGCTTAAAGAAATTGGATAATTATTCATTGAGGAACGAAATGAAAAATAACATTTTATTCATTGATCGAAGAGAAATGAAAAATATTACAAGATGGGTTTGAAAAATAAATTACATAATTTTAAAGAAAAGAATAAAGACAAAAAATGGTTGCCAGCATTTTCTGCTATCCATACGTTTTTATTCATGCCAAATGAGACAACTCATAACGGAACTCACATAAAAGCAGCCGACGATTTAAAACGTACAATGAATACAGTGATTTTAGCACTAATTCCTTGTTTAATCTTTGGTATGTTCAATGCAGGTTACCAACATTATTTGGCTTTAGGAGACATAGAAAGAGCTGTTGGATTTTTTAGTACAGAGTTTTGGAACTTAGCGAACTTCACTATTGGTTTCTGGAAAATTTTACCATTGGTTATTGTGTCTTACGGTGTTGGTTTGGGAATCGAATTTATTTTTGCCATAATTAAAGGACACGAAGTAGAGGAAGGTTATTTGGTAACAGGAATGTTAGTGCCTTTAATTGTACCTGTAGATATTCCACTTTGGATGCTTGCTGTTGCTGTAGTCTTTGGCGTTGTAATTGGCAAAGAAGTATTTGGTGGTACAGGAATGAACATCTTAAATCCTGCATTAACTATTCGCGCATTTTTATTCTTCTCTTATCCAACGTGGATGAGTGGTGATAAAGTTTGGGTAGAAGGTGCTGTAGAGAGAGCTAATGAAATTGCAGCAGGCGCAAACCTCGATGCTATTTCTGGTGAGACCATTCTTGGCGGAATAGCTCAAAACAACCCAATTACACATAGTGTAATGGAAATGTTCTACGGATTTATTCCTGGTTCTGTCGGCGAAACTTCAACATTATTAATCGTGTTAGGTGGACTATTCTTAATTTTTACAAAAATAGGTAGTTGGCGCATCATGTTGTCTTCAGTTATTGGAGCCATAGTTATGGGACTTATTTTTAATGCTGTAGTTGATGCTGGATGGATTACGCAAGGAAGTAAGTTTTATGGCTTGATGAGTACCGAGTTTTGGCACCATTTATTAATAGGAGGCTTAGCATTTGGTATTGTATATATGGCAACCGATCCTGTAACAGCCTCGCAAACCAATAGAGGTAAATGGATCTATGGGTTTTTTATAGGATTCATTTCTATAATGATTCGCGTATTCAACCCAGCATATCCAGAAGGCGTCATGTTGGCAATATTGTTAATGAATGTATTTGCACCAACTATAGACCATTATGTGGTGCAAGGAAATGTAAAACGAAGATTGAAGCGTCTAAAAGCAAAAACTGCATAACAAGATGGAAAAGAGAACAGATAAAAATTCATATACCATACTATTTGCCATAGGCATGGTAATAGTTGTTGGCTCATTATTGGCATTTGCAGCAGCAGGATTTAAAGATAGAATTGACGAAAACAAGCGTATAGAAAAGCAACTTAATATTTTGTACGCCATGGGAGTTAATGAAAATGAAGGCAACGATATGAGCTTTGTTTCTAAAGATAAGGTTGGTGGCGAATTTTCAAAATATATAACCAAGCAACTCATTATACAAGGTGATGAGATAACCGAAGATGAAAATGCTTATTTGTTAGATCTTAAAAAAGAGCACAACTTGGCAAAAGACCCTAAGCATGAAAGACGATTACCTTTATTGATTGGTGAAAAAGAAGGCGTAATATATTACATTGCACCAATTAGAGGCAAAGGTCTTTGGGACGCTATATGGGCTTATGTGGCTATGGATAAGGATATGGTAATTTTAGGTGCATTCTTTGACCATAAAGGCGAAACTGCTGGATTAGGAGCAAATATTAACCAGCGTTTTTTTATGGACGATTTTATTGGCGAACATTTAATGGATTCAAATGGTGCATTTAAAGGCGTCAACGTATCAAAATCAAATGCAGACCCAAAAAATATCGATAAAACAGATAATGAGGTAGATGCCATTGCAGGAGCGACCATTACAGGTAATGGTGTGGCAGCAATGATAAAATCTGAGTTAAAACTGTACGTATCTTATTTTAAAAATTTAAAAAACTAGTTTATGGGACTTCTATCTAAAAAAGACGCCGCATTAATCAAAGATCCTTTATTTGATAATAATCCGGTTACCATTCAAGTACTTGGTATTTGTTCGGCACTTGCAATTACAGCTGAGCTCGAAGCATCTATTGTAATGGCAATTGCAGTATTGTTTGTGTTGGGTATTGGTAACGTTCTTATTTCACTAATGCGTAACATTATTCCTTCAAAAATCAGGATTATTGTTCAATTGGTTGTTGTTGCCACTTTAGTAATTATAGTCGATTTAGTGCTTAAGGCTTATGCCTATGAGCTCAGTAAAACCTTATCTGTTTTTGTAGGGTTAATTATTACAAATTGTATCATTATGGGACGTTTTGAAGCCTTTGCTTTAGCAAATAGTCCTTGGCAATCGTTTCTTGATGGTATTGGTAATGCAGCAGGTTACGGAATTATCTTAGTCATGGTAGGATTCTTTAGGGAACTTTTAGGAGCAGGAACCTTATTGGGAATTCCTGTATTAGGAGATCCAATTGAAAAAACAGGATTATATGCACTGGGTTATGAAAACAATGGGTTTATGTTATTGGCACCAATGGCATTGATTACATTGGGAATTATTATCTGGGCTCAACGAAGTAGAAATAAAGCTCTAATTGAAGACTAATCAGTATACAGTTTACAATCGCAATAAACAGTTAAATACTGTCAACTGAGACTGAGACTGAAAACTAAAAGAATATGGAACATATAGAATTATTTTTAAAATCGATATTTATAGACAACATGGTATTTGCCACCTTCCTAGGAATGTGCTCTTACCTAGCAGTGTCAAAAAAAGTAAGCACAGCAGTTGGTTTGGGTGCTGCGGTTATCTTTGTATTGACAATCACTGTACCGCTAAACTGGTTATTAGACCAATACATTTTACAACCAGGAGCACTGTCTTGGCTTGGTGAAGAATATGCAGCTTACGATTTAAGTTTCCTATCGTTTATACTTTTTATAGCAACCATTGCAACTATGGTTCAACTGGTAGAAATTGTTGTTGAGAAGTTTTTACCATCATTATATAATTCATTGGGGATTTTCTTACCGTTAATTGCTGTAAACTGTGCAATTCTTGGAGGGTCATTATTTATGCAGTCTCGAGAAATTCCAACTCTAGGTTTATCAACAGTATATGGAATTGGTTCTGGAATAGGGTTCTTTTTAGCAATTCTAACAATTGCGGCCATTCGTGAAAAAATTAGATATTCTAATGTACCACCAGCATTAAGAGGCTTAGGGATCACGTTTATTATCACTGGTTTAATGGCCATTGGATTCATGAGTTTTGGTGGTATGTTAACTGGAGACGATGAAGAAGCAAAAGAAGAAAAAACAGCTCAAGTTAACACTGTAATTAAGAATACCAACAAGGAGTTAGCTAACAATACAAAAGTAAATGAATAGCATGATATTAGCCGCAAGTACTTTAGGGACTGTAATAGCAACTATAATTGCGTTTTTAGTTGTTACATTATTATTAGTAATATTGTTATTGGTCGTTAAACAAAAATTATCACCATCTGGACCAGTAAAGATCAAGATAAATGATGAACGTGAAATAGAAGTCGCCTCTGGAGATACTTTATTAACAACTTTAAGCGCACAAAAAATATTCTTGCCATCAGCTTGTGGAGGTGGTGGAACTTGCATACAGTGTGAATGTCATGTATTGGAAGGTGGAGGAGAGGCATTACCAACCGAAACACCTCATTTTACACGTAAAGAACTACAACACGGTGTACGATTGGCTTGTCAAGTTAAGGTAAAGCAGGACATGGAAATTACCATTCCTGAAGAAGTTTTTGGAATCAAGAAATGGGAAGCAACTGTTGTGCGTAACTATAACGTAGCATCATTCATTAAAGAATTTGTTGTTGAAATCCCTGAGGATATGGGCTATAAAGCAGGAGGATATATTCAAATTGAAATTCCACCATGTGAAATAAAATATTCAGAAATGGATATTACGGCACATCCCGAAGAACATGAAACACCAGATAAGTTTCAAGCAGAATGGGATAAATTTGGTCTTTGGCCATTAGTGATGAAGAACGATGAAACAGTAGAGAGAGCCTACTCCATGGCTTCTTATCCAGCTGAAGGGCGTGAAATTATGCTCAACGTTCGTATTGCGACTCCACCTTGGGATCGTAACAAAAATGGATGGATGGACGTAAATCCAGGTATTGCATCGTCTTATATTTTTGCACAAAAACCAGGCGATAAAGTTACTATTTCAGGACCTTACGGTGAGTTCTTTATCAATGAGTCTGAAAGTGAAATGCTTTATGTAGGTGGTGGAGCAGGAATGGCGCCAATGCGTTCACACTTATATCATTTATTTAAAACCTTAAAAACTGGTAGAAAAGTAACCTATTGGTATGGAGGACGTTCTAAACGTGAATTGTTCTATTTAGAGCACTTCCATGATTTAGAAAAAGATTTTCCAAACTTTAAATTTTACTTAGCATTATCTGAACCTTTACCTGAAGATAATTGGAAAGTTAAAACAGATATTAATGATGAGTCTGGTGATGGTTTTGTTGGATTTATTCATAATTGTGTGATAGATAACTATTTGAATCATCATGAGTCTCCAGAAGATATAGAATTATATTTCTGTGGACCTCCATTAATGAACCAAGCCGTTCAAAAAATGGGAGAAGATTTTGGTA
>CALZKX010000168.1 GCA_945788155.1 uncultured Flavobacteriaceae bacterium | reverse complement strand
TGCGGACTGTGATGGCGATGGCGTGACCAATGGCGATGAAATAACAGATGGTACTAATCCATTGGACGAATGTGATTATCAAACAGGATCAATAACGGTGACAGTAACATCAACAGCCGACTGTGATGGTGATGGCGTACCAAACGATGATGAATATACCGATGGCACCGATGGTCAAGACCCCTGTTCATATATACAATCAAGTATAAGTTTACCAGTTACTACTACAGCAGATTGTACAGGATCTCTTAATGTTACAAAAACAGCCGAATTTTTTGGCAAAGAGGTAGGAGATACTATTAATTATACAATAACGGTTGAAAACACAGGTAACGTTGTAGTTACCAATATTTCTTTAGTTGATGTAATTACAGATAATAATGGTGTAGAGTTAATGTTAACTCAAAATCCAACATTTGATAGTGCTAATATGGGAAGTTTAGAAGGTACATTGTTACTCGGTGAGACAGCAACTTACACTGCAAGTTTTACAATTACTCAAGCTGCGTATAACTCAGGAGGTGTAGCAAATATAGCTCAAGCTTTTGGTAATGCACCAAATGGTGATAATGTTGAAGATGCCAGTGATGACGGAGATGATTTTGATGGTAATATCGAAGATGATGCCACAGAAACAGAACTTGGTTGCTTAACGATATTCAATGAGTTTTCACCAAATGGCGATAATGTTAATGACACCTTTGTTATTAACTGTATTCAAAACTATCCAAATAATAAATTAGAAATTTATAACCGTTGGGGTAACATAGTTTATAAGAAACAAGGCTATACTAATGATTGGGATGGTACATCTAATGGAAGAGCTGTTTATAATAGTTCAGATAAGTTACCTACAGGAACATATTATTATGTTTTAAACCTAGGTGATGGCTCAAAACCAAAAACTGGTTGGTTATACATAAATAGATAATAAAAAGAAATTTAGAATTTAAAAATTCATACAATGATATATAAGT
Organism: uncultured Flavobacteriaceae bacterium; assembly: GCA_945788155.1. Lineage (GTDB taxonomy): Bacteria > Bacteroidota > Bacteroidia > Flavobacteriales > Flavobacteriaceae > Pontimicrobium. The sequence goes on along the minus strand of CALZKX010000168.1, from coordinate 5,158 downwards.
CATCATTTTATAAAAGTGCAGTTTTAATAGTAATCTTACTATTATTTATAAATGTAAGTTTTGCACAACAAGACCCACAATACTCTCAATATATGTATAATACGATGAGTGTTAACCCTGGATATACAGGTCAACGAGATGTTTTAAGTATTACTGGTTTGTATCGTACTCAATGGGTAGGTTTAGACGGAGCACCTAAAACACAAACTTTTAGTTTACATTCTCCACTTAATAATGAAAAGATAGGATTAGGACTCTCGGTAGTTAATGATAAGCTGGGACCTTCTAGCGAAACATATTTCGATGCTAATTTTTCTTATACAATTGCACTAGATGTGTTAAAAGAAAACAAGCTATCTTTTGGTTTGAAGGCAGGTTTTCAAGTATTATCATTAGATTGGAGTAAGGGAATGTATCAAAACCCAGATAATGTCTTTACAGAGAATTTGAATTTATTCTCACCAACTATAGGAGCAGGTATGTATTGGCATTCAAATAAAGCGTATTTAGGATTTTCAATACCTAATATAATTACAACAGACTACTATGATGATTTTCAAGAATCTGTAGCTGCTGAAAAACTTCATTATTACATTATTGGAGGCTATGTTTTTAATTTAAGCCAAAATACTAAACTTAAACCAGCCTTTCTTGTAAAAGCGGTTTCTGGAGCACCTCTTATAGCAGATTTATCAGCAAATTTCTTATTCAATGAGAAAATTACTTTAGGGTTGGCCTATAGATGGGATGACGCTATAAGTGGTTTAGCAGGATTTCAAATTAGCGATAGTTTGTTTATAGGCTATGCCTATGACTTAACTACTACTAATTTAAACAATTATAATAGCGGTTCACATGAGATTATGTTACGTTTTGAACCAAGACAATTAGGTAGAATATTATCTCCTAGATTCTTTTAAAAAAAAAAGCAGATTATGACAAAAAGAAATATAATATCACTATTTGTTATTGTAATAACCTTTAGTGGATTTGCCCAAGAAAGTTCTTTAAAAAAGGCAACAAAAAACTATGAAAAATTTTCATATGTAAAAACTAGCGAAGTACTATTAGAAGTAGCTGAAAATGGTTATCAATCTAAAGACCTATTTCAAAAGTTAGGTAATTCTTTTTATTTCAATAATAAAATGGAAGAAGCATCACAATGGTATAAAGAATTAATTAGTACTTATACCGATGTAGATGTAGAGTATTACTATAGATATGCACAAGCTTTAAAAGCAGTTGAGAATTATGCTGAAGCCGATAAATGGATGCAAAAGTTTGTAGAAATTAAATCTTCCGATTTAAGAGGCAAATCATTTACTTCGCAGAAAGATTATTTAACGAAAATTAAACGCTTAAGTGAAGATATTGAGGTTGTTAACATGGATATTAATACTAAATTATCAGATTTTGGCAGCAATCAATACAAAAATAAATTGCTGTTTGCTTCATCTAGAGGAACAGGAAAAAATTACAAATGGAACAACCAACCTTATTTAGATGTATTTGCAGTAACCAAACAAGATGATGGTAGTTATGCAAATACTGAGAATTTTGATAAAGCGGTTAACACGAAGTTTCATGAGTCAACCCCTTCATTTCTACCTACCGATGATGTCATGTATTTTACTCGTAACAATTATTACAATAACAAATTAGAAAGAGATAAAGAAGGTATAAATAGGCTTCAAATGTTTAGAGCAAGACTTCAGGATGATAACTCCTGGGGAAACATTGAACCCATACATTTTAATAGTGAGGACTATAGTGTAGCGCACCCAGCTGTAAATATTTCAGGAACAAAACTTTATTTTTCTTCAGATATGCCTGGAACAATAGGTAATTCAGATTTATATGTAGTTGATATTAATGAAGATGGTACGTTAGGAGAGCCAATAAATTTAAGCGCAAAAATAAATACTGAAGCTCAAGAAACATTTCCTTATGTAAATTCTAATGGAGACTTATATTTTTCATCAAATGGACATACAGGTTTAGGCGGTTTAGATGTATTTATAGTTAGAAATTTTGAAGAAAAGTTTGAAAAAAAGCAACCATATATTATCGAAAACTTAGGAAGACCTATAAACAGTTCTACGGACGATTTTGGGTATTATGAGAATTTAGGAACTATGGAAGGCTTTTTTACTTCAAATAGATCGGGTGGTAAAGGCGATGATGATATTTACAGTTTTACAGTTCCTGAGTGTATTCAAGATATTTCAGGAGTTGTGTTCAATAAAAAAACAAATGAGATTCTTGCTAACGCTGTCGTTATTTTATTTGACGGTCAAGGTAATAAAGTGTCTGAAACTACAACTAACTCTACAGGTAATTACGAATTTCAAGGGTTTATTAAATGTGAATATGACTACTTGATTAGAGCTTCAAAAGATAAATACTTAACGAGTGAAACGCGAGTATCTGCAACAGATAATAGAAAACAGGATTTAAAACAAAAGATGTACCTTGATATTAATGATGTTGCAATTACTGAAGGTACAAACCTTAGAGAAGCTTTAAACCTTAAACCTATTTATTTTGATTTTGACAAGGCTAATATTAGACCAGATGCCGAAATTGAATTACAAAAAGTGATAGCTGTTTTAAGAAAATTCCCTGATATGAAAATTGATGTAAAGTCGCATACCGATAGTAGAGCACCAAAAGCATATAACGAAGCGTTGTCATCCAGAAGAAATATATCAACAATAAATTATATAATTAAAGTTGGAAATATGTCACCAGACAGATTAACAGGAAAAGGTTATGGTGAAAGCCAGTTAACTAATAAATGTAGCGATGGTGTGCCTTGTAGTAAGGAAGAGCATCAATTAAATAGACGTAGTGATTTTATAGTTATTACCAACTAACATTTAAGCAAATATTTTTATAAAAAAGCGTTCAAAACTACTTTGAATGCTTTTTTTATTTTATGAAACCAAATTGCAATTTCATATTTTTACAAAATGAAAGAGGAAAAAGTTATTCTAGTCAACGAAAACGATGAGCAAATTGGGTTAATGCCTAAAATGGAAGCTCATGAAAAGGCGGTTTTGCATCGTGCTTTTTCAGTGTTTATCTTTAATGATAAGAATGAATTAATGCTCCAACAACGTGCATTGAGTAAGTATCATTCTCCATGGCTTTGGACCAATACCTGTTGTAGTCACCAACGAGAAGGTGAAAGTAATGTCGAAGCAGGAAAGCGTCGTTTACAAGAAGAAATGGGTTTTGTTACCGATTTAAAGGAGACGACTTCATTTATTTACAAAGCACCATTCGATAATGGATTGACAGAACATGAGCTAGACCATATCATGGTTGGTTATTATAATGAAGAACCTAACATAAACAAGGATGAAGTAGAGGCTTGGAAATGGATGGACTTGGAAGATGTTAAAGTAGATATGGCATTACATCCTGAAAATTATACAGCTTGGTTTAAAATAATTTTTGATAAATTTTATGAGCATATTGAAAAGACCTGAAAGGTTAAAAAAAACACCCCTAAAGTCCCCTCAAGGGGACAAACTTTTTATTCAACTGAATGAATTGTCCCCTTGAGGGGACTTTAGGGGTGTAATCGCAATAGCATTAAAACTATTATATCATGAAAGCAACAATAAGTAGAAAAGCACATTTTAACGCAGCACACAGGTTGTACAGAAAAGATTGGAGTGATGAAAAGAACGACGCAGTTTTTGGCAAGTGTAATAACCCAAACTTTCATGGGCATAACTATGAGTTAATTGTAAGTGTTACTGGAGACATTGACCAAGAAACTGGCTATGTTATCGATATGAAAGCGTTAAAAGATATTATAAAAATAGAAGTAGAAGATGCTTTTGACCATAAAAACCTTAATGTTGAAGTTCCAGAATTTGCAGAATTAAACCCAACAGCAGAAAATATTGCAGTGGTTATTTATAATAAAATAAAACCAAGACTCAATCCGTCCTTTGATTTAGAAATAACACTCTATGAAACACCTCGTAATTTTGTAATCTACTCAGGAGAATAAATTATAACTTAGAAACCTCACAGGTTTATAAAACCTGTGAGGTCTAGAAATTACAATATGAAACTCAATTTATACCCACTAAAATTCCAGCCCATTTTAAAGAGTAAGATTTGGGGAGGACAAAAGCTAAAAAACCTTTTAAATAAGCAAAGTAACCTAAAAAATATTGGAGAAAGTTGGGAAATTAGCGATGTAGAAGGAGATAGCTCAATTGTGTCTAATGGTGAATTAAAAGGAGCAACTCTCAAACAATTACTATCAACTTACCAGGAAGCGCTTATTGGAAAAAAGAATTTTAAGCAATTTGGAGAGAAATTTCCTTTACTTATAAAGTTTATCGATGCCAAAGAAGATTTGTCCATTCAGCTGCATCCAAATGATGCATTGGCTGCAAAACGTCATAAATCGTTTGGTAAAACCGAAATGTGGTATGTAATGCAAGCTGATACAGGTTCAAATTTAATAGTTGGATTTAATAGAAAAGTAAATCCAGAAGGTTACTTAAAACATCTAGAAGATAAAACCCTTACAAAGATTTTAAATTTTGATAAAGTAAATGAAGGCGATACTTATTTTATTGAAGTAGGTCGTGTGCACGCTATTGGAGCAGGAGTGATGTTGGCCGAAATACAACAAACAAGCGATATAACCTATCGCGTGTACGATTGGGATAGAGTAGATGACAAAGGCAATGAACGAGAACTACATAACGATTTAGCTATTGATGCTATAGATTTTGAAATGGAAGATGATTTTAGGGTTTCCTATTCAAAGGAAAAAAATCAATCTAACAAAATGGTGGCTTGTCCTTATTTTACAACAAATTTTATACATCTTACAAAAGCAATTCAAAAAGAAAATGTTTATGACTCTTTTATAATATATATGTGTGTTGAAGGAGAAGCAAACGTCACTGTTGAAGGGTTTTCAGAAACAATAAAAAAAGGGGAAACAATTTTGCTTCCATCAGCTTTAAAACGATTTGAATTAGTTTCAAACAATGCAAAACTTTTGGAAGTTTATGTGTAAAATTGTGTAATTTTGCAGAAATTAACTTAATAATAAAATGGCAAACGTTAGAAATTTAAAAAAAGATATAAATTACGTTTTAGGAGACATAATTGAAGCCGT
>CALZKX010000167.1 GCA_945788155.1 uncultured Flavobacteriaceae bacterium | reverse complement strand
TGTCTGTAAAAAACAAACTTATTTCTGGTGATGAAGATGCTAAATTTTTAGGCGAAGATAATGAGTGGTTAGTTCAATATTGCAAGCACAAACTTAAAGGCAACCATCGTGATTATTTCGTGTTCGGTCATAGACATTTACCTTTAGAAATAGATTTAGTACCCAATTCAAAATACATCAATCTAGGCGATTGGATTTCTTATTACACCTATGGCGTATTTGATGGTGAGAAAATGGAATTGAAAACTTACTAGTCTTCTTTCTCGTGTGCTTCCAAATCTTTTCTTAAATCTAATTTTCTAAACGAAGGCGATACAATTCCTGTTGTAATTACAGTAATTAATGTCATGGTTCCACCAAAAACAACTGCAGTAACCGTTCCCATGAGTTTTGCGGTCAAACCGCTTTCAAAAGCACCCAATTCATTTGATGAGCCAACAAACATAGAGTTAACAGAAGCCACACGACCACGCATATTGTCTGGTGTTTTAAGTTGAAGTATTGTTTGCCTAATAACCATCGACACGCCATCAGTGACACCACTAAAAAACAACGCAACTACCGAAATCCAAAATATTGACGACAATCCAAAAACGATAATACAAATTCCGAAGCCAAAAATAGCTCCTAGCAACTTCATTCCTGCATTTTTACTTATTGGGATATAGGCTGTAATCAACATCGTTAAAAATGCGCCAACTGCAGGTGCTGCTCTTAACACACCAAACCCTTCGCTTCCAACTTTTAAAATATCTTGAGCAAAAATTGGTAACAACGCTACAGCTCCTCCAAACAATACAGCCACCATATCTAAAGTAAGTGCTCCTAAAATAGCCTTGGTTTTATAAACAAACCTGATGCCTTCTTTAAGACTTTGCATTACAGGTTCTCCAATTTTTGGATTAAGAATTGGTTTTTTAGAAATCCTCAATAAGTTAATAAACGCGATTAGTGCGAAACCAACAACCACACTTAACGACCAATGTACACCAATCCAACTTATAGATAGTCCTGCCGAAGCTGGACCAATAACTGATGCCACTTGCCAAGTTGAGCTACTCCAAGTAGCTGCATTTGGATATAATTTTTTAGGAACAATCAATGCGATTAAAGAAAATACAGTTGGTCCAATAAAAGCTCTAACCAAACCGCCTAAAAACACAAAAAAGTAAATACCATATAAAATGGTTTTAGTTGACCAATCTTGTACAACTCTAGGCCATGTCAACAAAAACAAACCTAAACTAATAATTGTAAACCCTATAATACATTTTATTAAAAGTACTCGCTTTTCTTTTTGGTCTACAATATGTCCTGCAAATAATGCCATGCCAACTGCTGGAATAACTTCCATTAATCCAATAAGACCTAGCGACCAAGGGTCTTTTGTTATAGAATACACTTCCCATTCTATGATGATAAATTGCATAGACCATGCAAACACCAAAGCAAAACGAACCAATAAAAATATATTGAACTCTTTAATTCGTAATGCTGCGTAAGGGTCTTTTTTTGCCATATTTATTTCCTGTGAAAGCAGGAATCTAATTTTAATAATTATTTACTGGAAAATAAATCAAGATAATCACTAAACATATACAATCTGCCTCTCTCAGAGCCTGTTATTTCTTTAATCATCTTTAAATTTTCCATGTCTTTTAACAATTTATATACAGAAGCCGGAGATTTGTCAATTATAGTCGCTACAGTATTTGCATTTACTATTGGTTTGGTGAATAAATAATCTATCAACAGTTTAGCATCTGTACTTCTTCCCTTTAAAGTCTTTATTTTTTCATCGATATTTTTTTGAAGTTGTAAAATTCCATCAAATGTTCTAACCCCTTTTTGGGCTGTTTCAATAATTCCTACTAGAAAGAATTTTAACCACTGAGATAAATCATTATGCGTTCTTACTCTCATCAAATTATCGTAATACAACATTCTGTTTTTTTCAAAAAAATCAGATAAATATAAAATAGGTTGCTTTAATATACCTTTGCTTACTAAATACAGTGTTATCAACAATCTACCAACTCTTCCGTTTCCGTCTAAAAAAGGATGAATGGTTTCAAACTGATAATGTATCAATGCAATCTTTAATAAATCTGGCAATGGGTTTAATTCATCATTAGCAAACTTTTCGATATCAGACATTAATTTATTAATAGATGCATTATTAGGAGGAATAAAAACAGCGTCATTTATTGATGAGCCGCCAATCCAGTTTTGACTTGTTCTATAAGCTCCTGGCAATTTATGTTCTCCTCTTACACCTTGCAAGAGTATTTTATGCGTTTGTTTTATCAATCTGGACGAAAAAGGTAGTGTATGCAGCATCTTAACGGCTTCATTCATTGCTGCTATGTAGTTTTGAACTTCTTCCCAATCATCCCTTTTTTCATAAGCAACATCCTCTTTATTTAAAAATGCATCTTCCATATTTGTTTGGGTGCCTTCAATTTTGGATGATTGAATCGCTTCTTTTGCAATATGCATACTAACAAATAAATCGATATTTACATATTCAGAATACATATCCAAGCGTCCTAATTGCCTATCTGCTTTGCTTAATAAAGTAAATATTTGCATATCATTGATCTGCCAATTCTTGTTTATTAAGTTTGGTTGAAAGCTTTCATAAAAACCTTGGTTAATATTTATTCCAGATTGAAAATCGTTCATTTTGAAAACTAAAATAGTATTGATTGTTATTTTACAAAAATAACAAAAAACTAAAATAGTATTGGTTGTTATTTTAGTTTTTTGTTAAAAACTAAAATAACTTATCGATTTGTTTTAAATATAATTTAGGTGTTTATTGCTTAATATCTCTCAACTTCAATTGAAGCGAGGTGTTGCCTTGCCAATGATTTTCATCAATGGAATAGACTGTCTTAAAAGGTTTTTTATTCGAAATAACATCCAACTTGTCTCCTAAACCAAACCCAATGCAAACCAATTTCTCTTTTCCAGTTTGAGTGACTGTGATGCGCAAATGTTTATCATCTTCGCCAACACATTTACCATAACCTGTATCTCTTATGTTATCAGACATAAAAATTGGTGTCATGTTTCCTGGGCCAAAAGGTGCAAATTGGCGAATGATTCGCCACAACTTATCATTTACTTGAGGCAAATCAATTTGCATATCGGCTTTAATTTCAGGTGTCAATAAGGATTTGTCAATGGTTTTTGAAACCTCATTTTCAAAAGCTTGCTTAAAAATTTCGTAATTTTCTTCTTTCAGCGTTAAGCCAGCAGCATATTTATGGCCTCCAAACTGTTCGATATAGTCTGTGCAAGCTTCCAAGGCATTATACACATCAAATCCAGAAACTGAACGCGCTGAAGCTGCTAATTTATCGCCACTTTTGGTAAAGACCAAGGTTGGTCTGTAATAGGTTTCTATCAGTCTTGAAGCGACAATGCCAATCACGCCTTTGTGCCAATCCTCTTGATAAACAACGGTTGTAAAGCGTTCTTTTTCGTTTTGTGTTTCTATTTGCTGAAGTGCTTCTTTGGTAATTAGTTTATCTGCTTCTCGCCTGTCTGTATTAAATTCTTCTATCTCGGCAGCATATTCTTCGGCCAATTCAAAATCGGTTTCGGTTAAAAGTGTTACAGCATAATTTCCATGTTTCATACGTCCAGCTGCATTGATTCTTGGAGCTACAATAAAGACAACGTCAGTAATGGTGAGTTCTTCCTTTTTAACCTGATTGATTATGGCTTTAATTCCAGGTCTTGGATTTGAGTTAATCACCTGTAAACCAAAATACGCCAAAGCCCTATTTTCTCCAGTTATAGGAACAATATCTGCTCCAATTGCAGTTGCTACCAAATCCAAATATTCCGTTAATTCATCAATAGATTTACCTTCTGTTGAAGACAATGCTTGAATGAGTTTAAAGCCAACGCCACAACCACACAATTCTTTATATGGGTAATTGCAATCATTGCGTTTTGGATCTAAAACAGCTACAGCTTTTGGCAATTCATCTCCTGGTCTATGATGGTCGCAAATAATAAAATCGATGCCTTTTTCGTTAGCATAAGCCACTTTATCAATGGCTTTCACACCACAGTCCAGAGCTATGATAAGTGAAAAATCATTGTCATGGGCAAAATCAATTCCTTTATACGAGACACCATAACCTTCATTATAACGATCTGGAATATAGGTTGCTACATTTTCGGTTCTGGTTTTTAAATAGGACGACATTAACGCTACTGAAGATGTGCCGTCTACATCATAATCGCCAAAAACCAAAATATTCTCATTTTGAAGAAACGAAGTTTCTATGCGAGCAACTGCTTTGTCCATATCTTTCATCAAGAATGGATCGTGCAAGTCGTTCAAGCTTGGCCTAAAAAAGGTTTTAGCGTCATTATAAGTTTCAATACCTCGTTGTAACAGTAAAGTTGCAACAACATTGTTTACTTGAAGAGCTTCTTTTAAATGAGCCAATTTATTGGCTTCTGGTTTTGGTTTAAGCGTCCAGCGCATGAATAAATGCCTATTTATTATGGTAGTGTATTTCTGTATCTAACTTG
>CALZKX010000166.1 GCA_945788155.1 uncultured Flavobacteriaceae bacterium | reverse complement strand
GTAAAATAATCGGTTGTTTTTGGAATACGCCTTTTTTGGGTCATATCGATTGAAGAGAACTCATATACATTAGGGCTACGTTCTAATATATAATCGGTAAATGCAAAGGTTTTGTTATAGTCTATTTTATTCTGATAATTGGCGTCACTCCCATCGCCATCAAACATTGGTTCGCAAATGTCAATGCCTTCAGCAGATAAAGCAATATCAAAACTATCGGTTGCACTACACATCGCAAACATAAAACCACCACCAACTACATAATCCCTAATTTTAAGGGCAACATCCAATTTTGATTCTGAAACTTTACTATAACCTAATTTGCTCGCCAATTCTTCGGCTGCCTTTTTTTCGTTTATATACCAAGGTGCGCTTCTATAACTTCTATAAAACTTACCATATTGTCCTGTAAAATCTTCATGGTGTAAATGCAACCAATCATACAATAATAGTGCATCATTTAAAACTTCCTCATCATAAATTGTGTCGTAAGGTATTTCGGCATAGGTTAATACCATAGTCACAGCATCGTCCCAAGGTTGTTTACCATAAGGCGTATATACTGCAATTTTTGGTGCTTTTTCTAACACCACAGCTTCCATGTTTTGGCTGGGACTACTTATTTCCTGTAATATACTTTCGGCTTTTGAGTCGCTAATAACTTCAAACGATACACCTCTAATTTGACACTCTTTACGTATTTCTTCAAAATCTGGTAGTAGAAAAGAGCCTCCTTTATAATTTAATAACCACTTTACTTTTTGTTGTTTTTCAAGTGTCCAAAAAGTGATTCCGTAAGCTTTTAAATGATTTCTTTGACCTTCGGCATCCATTGGAATGAGGATATAGGATGCATAACTGTTTGCTACTATAAATAGAAATAATATCGAGGCAACTATCTTTTTCATATTTTAAAGATACTTAAAAATAAATCTTGGCAGAAAGTTTTAAGTGAATTTTAGCGTTTAAAATGGTACATCGTTATCTTCGTCAGTAATTCCAAAAGCATCATTTGGATCTTGTTTAAAACTATCTGCTTTAAATGTATCATCGTTAGCAGCTGCATTCATTTTAGAATGGAACTCGTTACCAAAAGGAGAATCGAAATCATCCAAATTGTCAAATTTACCTAAGTGACCAATAAATTTTAATCTAATACTATCTAAGCCACCATTTCTATGTTTAGCGACGATAAACTCTGCTTGCCCTTCGGTAGGCGTACGTTCTTCATCATCCCATTCATCAATTTTATAATACTCAGGCCGATAAATAAAAGACACAATATCGGCATCTTGCTCAATCGCACCAGATTCACGAAGGTCTGACAGTAATGGTCGTTTACTTCCTCCACGAGTTTCAACAGCTCTCGATAATTGTGATAAGGCAATGACTGGAACACTCAATTCTTTTGCTAATGCTTTAAGGTTTCGGGAAATCATAGATATTTCCTGTTCTCTATTTCCACCTTTTGTGCCACCTCCTGCGGTCATTAATTGTAAATAATCTACCACAATCAATTTAATACCATGTTGTGATGATAAACGCCTTGCTTTTGCACGTAAGTCAAAGATGGATAATGAAGGTGTATCATCGATAAACAGTGGTGCTTTTTCTAAGCTTTTTACTTTAACGTTAAGTTGTTCCCACTCGTGTTTTTCCAATCTTCCTGTTCTTAATTTTTCTGAAGACAAACCAGTTTCAGATGAAATCAATCTAGTAATTAACTGTACTGATGCCATTTCTAAAGAGAAAAATGCCACAGGAATATTCTGGTTTATGGCAATATTTCTAGCCATAGTAAGTGTTAATGCCGTTTTACCCATTCCAGGACGTGCAGCTACAATAATTAAATCGCTTTCTTGCCAACCAGATGTTAGTTTATCAAGCTTATTGAAGCCAGAAGGGATGCCGCTTAAACCTTCTTTGTTTGAAATTTCTTCAATTTTCTTTTTTGCTTGAATTACTAATTCTTGAGCAGTTTCAGAAGATTTTTTAATATTTCCCTGAGTAACTTCGTAAAGTCTAGATTCGGCTTTATCTAAAAGATCAAAGACATCTTTTGTTTCGTCGTAGGAATCTTCTATGATTTCGCTGGAAATTTTTATTAAACTACGTTGAATAAATTTTTGTAAAATAATACGTGCATGAAATTCGATATGAGCAGAAGATGATACTTTTTGGGTCAGGGAAATTAAGTAAAAATCGCCACCAACCATTTCTAATCTACTATCTTTTTTTAGCTGACTGGAGACAGTTAATAAATCAATAGGTTCACTATTTTCAAATAATTTAAAAATGGCTTCAAAAATATATTGATGCGCTTCTTTGTAAAAAGCATCAGGGCTTAAAATGTCTATGACCTCATCAACTCCTTTTTTATCAATCATCATTGCTCCCAAAACAACCTCTTCTAAATCGAGGGCTTGTGGAGGGATTTTACCTTTTTCTAAGCTTATAAGAGTGCTTTTATCGACTTTATAACCTTGTAGTTGGTTAGGTTGTTTCATTTAGATTTTAATTGTTTTAAGGTCTTTAAGGGACACTTGTTCTGGATTAATGCATCAATTTGTTAAAGCGAAAGTAACCAAATTGCATACTTATCAAGCAATATAAGTTACAACATTATTCACTATAAGTCAACATTTTAACTGTTAATAAGTAGCAAATATTGTTAATAGTGATAAAAAATTAAGAAGCGGAAAAATTAGGGTTTTTATTATTCAATGATTAGTAAGGGGTTAATCTTTATAAACACCCATTTGAGAATATTTATCCATACGTTGTTTTACTAAATCTTTTGGTGATAAGTTTTTAAACGCTTCATAAGATTTTACAATGGCGTCACGAACAGCAACAAACGTTGTTTCTCTATCTTTATGAGCACCTCCTAATGGCTCTTTAATAATTTCATCAATAACTTTTAGGCGTTTTCCGTCTTTGGCGGTCAACTTTAATGCTTCGGCAGCTTGTTCTTTAAATTCCCAACTTCTCCATAAAATTGAAGAACAGTTTTCGGGTGAAATTACAGAGTACCATGTGTTTTCCAACATTAATATTTTATCGCCAACGCCAATTCCTAAGGCTCCACCTGAGGCACCTTCACCTATTACAACACAAATAATTGGCACTTGTAAACGTGTCATTTCTAAGATATTTCTAGCAATGGCTTCACCTTGTCCTCTTTCTTCTGCTTCTAATCCAGGGTAAGCTCCTGGAGTATCAATAAGTGTTACCACTGGAATACCAAATTTCTCGGCCGATTTCATTAAACGAAGAGCTTTTCTATAGCCTTCAGGGTTTGCCATTCCAAAATTTCTATATTGTCTTGTTTTGGTATTATATCCTTTTTGCTGACCAATAAACATAAAGGTTTGGTCTTCAATTTTACCTAAACCGCCAACCATGGCCTTATCGTCCTTTACGTTTCTATCACCATGTAATTCCAAATAGGTATCACCACATATTGCCTTGATATAATCTAAAGTATAAGGTCTGTTAGGGTGTCTGGATAATTGTACACGTTGCCAAGCAGAAAGATTTTTATAAATGTCTTTTTTTGTTTGTGCCAGCTTTTTTTCAATTTGCTTACACGTTTCGGTAACATCAACATCACTCTCTTCTCCTATGAGTTGGCACTTTTGCAGTTGTTCTTCCAACTCCTTAATTGGGAGCTCAAATTCTAGATATTCCATAGAAATTTAAGTTTGTTAGTTAGCTTACAAAATTACATATTTTATTTTGTTTTAAAATTAGAAACAAAACGAAATAAAATAATGATTTCACGAAATACTATATATCAAATAGTTACGGTTTTTGGTGCCACAAAAATTTTATTGGGTGAGCTTATTAAGTTATGGGTGTTTTAATAATCTAGTGTTTTTTAGTATTGCATTGAGTATGACCACACTAAAAATAATGATGACTCCAATATAGAATTCTGTACTCATTTTTTCTTTAACGGGAAAAAGAATGATGGCTAAAGCAATTCCATAAATTGGCTCTAAATTATAGGTTAGAACAACTGTATAAGGGCTAATATACTTCATGATATACACAGCGGCGATGAATGCATAAGCTGTACATATAGACCCTAGGATGATTAGATATAGCCAGTCAGTATGGCTTAATTTGAAGAAATCAAGATTAAATCCGTCTCCAAAAAAAACAATGAATAAGGATATAAAAAGCACACCACTTATAAATTCATAAAATGAGATGATTGAAGCGCTATAACGTTTTATGAATTGACCGTTTATAACTGCAAATAACGAAGAAAAAAACGCCGAAGAAATGCCAAGTAATATCCCTTTTATGTATTTTATTTCGGCTTGTGTAATTAACCAAACACCAAAAATTACCATGACTCCAAATAGTATTTCGTACCAAATTATTTTTCGTTTAAAAAAAATAGGCTCAATAAACGATGCAAAAAAAGCACCAGTTGAAAACATCGCCAAAGCAATTGAAATATTAGATTGCTCTATGGATTCAAAAAAAGTAATCCAATGTAATGCGATGATGACTCCTGCTAAAGAAAACTTAAGTATCGCAATTGGTTTTACAGCAAGATTAGTTTTCTTAAATTTTAGGTAAACAACCAAAATACTTGCTGCAATTAACATTCTAAACCATACTAATGGAATAGACCCAATAGATATAAGTTCTCCTAAAATTGCAGTAAAACCAGCTATAAAAACAAGTAAATGAAGATGTAAATAATTCTTGAGTTTATCGCTTAGCATTATAAAGTAAATAGATAGCTAAAATACCAAAAATGATATTAGGGAACCACACAGCTATGGCTGGCGAAAAATTTGATTGAGCCGCCATGACACCAAAAACCTTATCGAAGAACACATAAATCATGGCAATAAAAATTCCAAATGCCAAGTTTACTCCCATGCCTCCTCTACGCTTTTTTGAGGATACCGCGACCGCAATAATTGTAAGAATGAAAATGGACACAGGAAGGCTCCATTTTTTGTAAAGTACCACTTTATACCTTCCAATATTTGATGAGCCTCTTGATTCTTCTTTTTTGATAAAAGAAGTTAACTCACCATAACTTAGTGTTTCGGCTATATACTTCACTGGCATTAAATCTTCCAAATCAAATGCAAATAAGGTGTCAACCCTTCTTTTGTTAATTATCTTATCATCATTTTTCCCAATAGTTCTTTTAACATATTGATTCAATCGATACGAGCTATCCTTGTCAACAAATCTAATATTTGTAGCTTCAATTTTATAAATAAGCTTGTTATCCTCAAAATGTTCTAAGGTAAAGTTTCTTCCAACATTGTTTTTTGCATCAAATGATTGCACATAAATTATATCGTTTTCATTTATTTGCCTATAAAGCTGTTGGTCATCAACGGCTTTTTTATTGCCACTTAGGTAGTTATAGTAAAACTGATTAAAACCTTTACTTGCATTTGGAGCCAAAAGCATTGCTAAGACTAGTGCAAAAAAAGCAACTATTATCGATCCAATAATGTAAGGTCTTAAAAATCTGGAAAAAGATACCCCAGAGCTTAAAAAAGCAATGACCTCGGTATTATTTGCCAGTTTAGAAGTAAAAAATATAACCGATAAAAAAAGAAATAATGGAAATAAAAGATTGGCGAAATAAATGGTAAAGTCTAAAAAATATTGCGCTACTTCAGGAAAAGGAACGTTGTTAGCTAATATCTTATCGATTTTTTCGGATAAATGGACTGTAATCCCAATGGGAATAAATAATAGCAACATCATCAAAAATGTTACTAAATATCGTTTTAATATATACCAATCAAGTATTTTCATACACTTACAAGCGCTTGTCCATTTGTTTTACCATTGTGTCTTTCCAAGCTCTAAAATCTCCTGCTAATATATGTTTTCTAGCTTCACGCACCAACCATAAATAAAATCCTAAATTATGTATGGTCGCTATTTGCGCTCCCAACCTTTCATTAACACTAAATAGGTGGCGTAAATAGGCCTTTGTATAATCTGTATCCACAAATGTTATTCCCATGTCATCAACTGGTGAAAAATCATCTTCCCACTTTTTATTTTTAATGTTAATAGTGCCATGAGCTGTAAACAACATGCCGTTTCTCGCATTACGTGTTGGCATGACACAATCAAACATATCAACTCCTAAAGCAATATTTTCTAAAATATTTATTGGTGTTCCAACTCCCATTAAATAACGTGGTTTATCTTCTGGAAGTATACTACAAACAACGTCTGTCATGGCATACATTTCTTCGGCAGGTTCTCCAACAGATAAGCCTCCAATGGCATTACCTACAGCTCCAGCATTGGCAATATACTCAGCAGACTGTATTCTTAAATCCTTATAGGTACTTCCTTGAACTATTGGGAAAAATGCTTGACCATAATCATAATTATAAGGCACCTTTTCAAGATGATTAATACATCTATCCAACCAACGATGTGTCATGTGCATAGAACGTTTTGCATAATTATAATCACAAGGGTATGGTGTACACTCATCAAAAGCCATAATAATATCAGCTCCTATAATTCGTTGTATTTCCATAACATTTTCAGGTGTAAAGGTGTGATAACTTCCGTCTATATGGCTCTTAAACTTAACACCTTCTTCTTTTATCTTTCTGTTAGCAGAAAGCGAGTACACTTGGTAGCCTCCAGAATCGGTTAAAATATTTCTATCCCAATTCATAAACTTATGTAATCCTCCTGCTTTCTTTAAAATAGATGTTTGAGGTCTTAAATATAAATGATAAGTGTTCCCAAGTATGATATCTGGATTAATATCATTTTTTAATTCTCGTTGATGCACGCCTTTTACCGAGCCTACTGTACCAACAGGCATAAAAATGGGCGTTTCAATAACACCATGATCTGTAGTAATGGTTCCAGCTCTTGCTTTACTCTGAGAATCTTTTCCTTCTAATTTAAAAATCATTCGCTTAATTTATCAACGAGCAAAGATAATTAACTCAAATTTCT
>CALZKX010000165.1 GCA_945788155.1 uncultured Flavobacteriaceae bacterium | reverse complement strand
TTATTTTCAAACTCAATTCTAAGGGTATTGCCAATTGAAGTTGCTGGGATAAGTGGTAAGTTTTCACCATTATCTTGTTTACCTGTAACGGTTTCAAGGCTACTTTCCATATGTAACCAATCTAGGGGATGAGGATGAAAATGAAGTCCAATTTCACCACCATATAATTTGGCATTATCTTGAAGATATTCGTAAACGTCGTTACCATCTATGACATCACCATTTGGTGATAAGAATATATAATTCTTTACTTTATTAAAGAAAGCATTGGTAAAAATTTCAATATGTTCATTTTTAAATTCCAAAGCTAAATCGGTTTGAATATTTTGTTCGTTAGTAAGATTATCACTCCCAATTTCAAACCTATTGGTTCCTTCATGCACTCCATAAGAAGTTAGTTCGGCCAAATTTGGTGCCCTAAAACCAGTAGCTAAATTAAGGCGAGAACTAAGATGCTTAGTAATATTAGTTTTAATACCTAAAGCACCATTAAAGCTATTGTACTTTTTTTGTAAACCATCAACAACTTTAATAGCTCTGTTATCATATCGCAAACCTAGTTGTACATCGGCTTTTTTAAAATGAATATGAGATACAGCTAACGCACCAATATCGTTTGTTGTAGCATCTGGTATTAACTCCTCAACGCCATAATTTATATTTTTTTGGTTTAATCCTTGAAGACCAAATATGGTTTCAAATTTACCCCATTTTGGAGCATTGAATTTAACGTCATAATTAAAGGTTTTTAATTTAAAACCCAATTCAGGGATTGTAAACTCCTCAAACTCTTTCCTGTCATTATAGATGTACCCTGTATTAATGTTTAAACTTGATTTTTTAAAGAATACAGTAGATTTAGAACTAAGCACTTGATTTGTTACTTTTTGAAATGGAAGCAAAGTTCTTTTACTGCTAGATTGAATACCAATATCTTCAGGGATACCAGTTTTTAAATTATTAATATTATATCTCATCTCCGTTTTAAATGAATTGCTTTGATAACCTAGAGCAGCTTTTAAATCTTGTTCTTTAAAACGTGTGTTTGTTACACGATAATCTTTAGTTTTATAATCTGAATGTTCTGCAATGCTACCTCTAATAATGTATTTAAATTTATTGGAAGATGATTTAAAACCAGCATTTGTAGAATACCCTTGAGTGTTTGAAAAATAATTAAAATTTGCATCTCCTGAAGATGTGTTTTGTGATGCAAATTTTTCGGGATTTAAGTATAAAACACCACCTAGAGCATCACTACCATAGAGTAGTGAAGCAGGCCCTTTAATGACTTCTACGCTTTCAATTCCAGCATCACTAACACCCAAACCATGTTCAGCACCAAATTGTTGGTTTTCTAACCGTACACCTTGTGTATAAACAACTACTCTGTTACTGCTTAAGCCTCGTATTACAGGTTTACCAATGCTTAAGCCTGTTGTAACACTTTCTACTCCTGGAATATTGGCAATACCATCAGACAAAGTTATGGCACCTATTTCTTTTAAATTAGATACTTTTACACGCTCTACTTTCATAACATTTTCACTTTGTAGTTTATGAAAAGGTGTTGACACAATTATTTCTTCCATCTCAATTGCAGAAGGGGCTAATAATATATTCTGAGAGGTTATTGTTGGCAAATATATTTGACTTGAGTAAGTTTCATAACCAATTACAGAAACAACTAATTTGTAATTCCCATTAGGTAAATCTGTGAACTCGAAATCTCCTTGCTCATTAGAGATAACGCCTTTTTCAAGTTCTGGGAAGTAAACATTTACAAATGCAATGGCTAGGTTGGTTTCTTTATCTTTTATGTTTCCTTTTAGTGTGTTTTGCGAAAACACAGTTGCTGATACTAATATAAGCATGCAGCCTATAAAATATTTCATGTTATTTTTTATTAAATTAAATGGATACTTGTTTGGTAATATCTGATTTAAATTAATTGAGGAGGGCCTCTAAGTGAAGTTTGGGCAATGTGTAAATTGTTGAAGGAAGATTTGTAAAAATTATCCTCTTGAACAATTTGGGTTGAAACTGTAAAGTTAAATTCGGTTGGTTGAAAATTAAACGCAGTACTTAACTTGAATTTATAGAAATCACAGTCTAAATCCAATTCATGATAATGTCTCTTTTGTGAAGTCTCGCAAATTTCATGTTTATGATTTTCGAACGCATGAGCAAGTTTTACAAACGACGGCACTAAAAGCGTCATCACTAATGTGATAATCAGGCTTTTAAAAATGATGCTTTCTTTGTATTTGTTCATTTTTTATTAATTAAACTACTAAGTCCAATGCGCTTTGCTAATCTTTTTAAAAAATCCTTAAAAAATGCATATTGTCCAAAAATCCATGCAATTGTAATGAGTAGGATTTGGTAAAAAACAAACCCAATAATAATATAAAGGATCCAATATACAAACACATTTAGGTTTTCTTTAGTAATTCCCATCATTTTCATAATAGGTTTACTTATAAACACCGAAGCGGTTCCGGTAATTGCAAATACAGTAAAGATGCGTATCATTTCCCACTTGTGTTCAACAACCCATTTGTGTTCTAGTTTTTTAAAGCAGTAAAGAAAAAACTTTAAAAGAAGAAAATAAAAAATAACTGAAAGCCCTATTAAAAGTGGGATATTTGATGATTCGTGTCTATCAAAAAAGATTCCCGCTAATTTATATGAACTGTATATAAGCAAAATTATACCTATAACAGGGAAAATTAATTGCCAATTTTTCTTAATTTCCCAACGCTCTTTAAATTTTTTCATGACACTTTAAAAATGTGTCGCAAATATAAAGGGTTCTGCTAAATTCTTGGTAAAAAACCCGATAATTGTTGTTTATAGTACAATTGAAAATAAATAAAATAGTTATAAAGTTTGTAATTTACCTCATATCCATAATCTATGTTTGGTTGGTAATCGATTTCCAATTCATACAAATTAGGGTCATATCTTTGAGGTTGTAATACCCTAATGTTCCATTCGGTAACCAATATCCTGTTTCTAATTTCCATAAATTCTTGTGAATAGTACCCTTCGGGTTTGGCTATACTAAGTAGCCATGTATTAAAACCTGGCTCAATAATTATAATTTCGTATTCTAATTTGTCATTAGCTATTCTAACGGTATCTTCCTCAACATAAGAAGTAGTGTCTTTTTTTATAGCTGCTTTTTTTGGTGTATTACAACTAATTATGCCAAAGCAAATTATTAAGATTAAAAGTGCTTGTTTCATTTTCTTAGTTTTTCTTTTAAAGTTACAAAAATGGTTTTGTAGTTCTTAATTATTTAACACAAAAAGCTAAGCATCATTTATAGATACTTAGCTTTTAAAAAATGAAAATGCTTATTATTTTTTTCCAAAAAGACCGCTTAGCAATCCTCCAAGTCCACCTTTCTTCTTATTTCCACCCAAAACCATGCCTGCTACATCATCAATAACACTTCCATCGCCATCGGCATCAAGCATAGATTCAAGAAAACTTTGTTCTTGCTGAGGTGAGTTACCTTTTAACAAACCACCCAACAAGCTTTCAATACCACTTGAGTCTTGTACTTGTTGCTGTTTTTTTTCTTTGCCCAAAACGCCCATTAATATTGGTGCGGCCACTTTTAAGATTTGTGACACTGAGCCAGCGTCCACTCCAGATTTTTGACTTAAAGCGTTTTCAACATTACGTTGTTTGTTTCCTAAAACATGACCTAAAATTTTTCCTCCATCGTCCATAACATCATTTGAAACACCTCCTCCAAAAAGGCCTCCCAGATTGTCTAGGATACTTCCATCGTGTTTTTTGTCAAGCGCTCCTAACAGTCCTTGAGCGCCTTCTGGTGTTGCTGCATTTCGTTTCATGGCTTGCATCAATACAGGCAAAGCCATTGTTAGTACACCACTTGTTTTGTTTTGGTCTTGTCCTGTTTGGTTGGATACACCATTAATGATTGTTTTTCCTAAATCGCTGTTTAGTAAGTCTAAAATTCCTGACATAATTTAAATTTAATAAGGTTAATGTGTTTTGACTTTCAATGTACAAAAAAAGTCTTAACATAGGCTAAGACATTTTTTGTATTTTTCAATATGCCAGGTTTTTAGCTATTTTAAAATGGTAATAATTTGCGAAGCTAATTCGGTACCAATTCTATCTTGTGCTTCGTTGGTTGCGGCACCTGTATGAGGTGTCAACGATAAAGCAGGATTCATTAATAGTTGTACTTCTGGTTGTGGTTCTTTTTCAAAAACATCTAGTGCTGCTCTTGCAACTTTACCAGTTTCAATAGAATTAATTAGGGCAACTTCATCTATTACACCTCCACGAGCAGCATTTACAATAATAACACCATCTTTCATTATTTCAAATTCGCTAGCTCCAATAACATACTCTTTTTGAGCAGGAACATGTAGTGTTATAAAATCGGATTGTTTTAAAACGGCATCCTTACTTGTGGTTTTGATATTGAAATTTAGTTTTTGACCATCAAAAAAGTTTAGTTCTAAATTGGCTTCTTCAATAAACGGATCGTAAACAATCACATTCATTCCAGAGCCAATGGCCACTTTTGCAGTAGCTTGACCAATTCTTCCAAATCCAAGAATACCAATTGTTTTTCCTCTTAATTCTGTGCCTTTTGCATAGGCTTTTTTAAGGTCTTTAAATCTAGAATCACCTTCAAGAGGCATATCCCTGTTGGCATTGTGTAAATAGCGCGCCAAACCGTAAAGATGTGCAAAAACCAACTCAGCAACCGAGTGTGACGATGCCGCAGGTGTGTTAATGACCTTGATGCCTTTTTCTTTGGCGTAGGCAACATCAATATTATCCATACCAACACCACCACGACCAATAACTTTTATGCTTGGGCAGGCGTCAATAATGTCTTTTCTAACTTTAGTAGCACTTCTAACCAGTAACACGCTAATTTCGTGTTTATTAATATAATTTATCAATTGTTCTTGTGCTACTGTAGTTGTATTTACTTTAAAACCAGCCTTTTCAAGGGCATTTATTCCGCTTTGCGAAATCCCGTCGTTTGCTAATACCTTCATTAAAAATTTTAATTTTCATTTCCGCAAAAGCGAAAATCTTTTAATTTATATTTATAAGTTTCCCTTTTTTATGGCAACTTCCTTTTATGCTTTACTTTCCAATTCGCTCATCACTTCTACCAATACTTGTACACTTTTTAAAGGCAAAGCATTATACATTGATGCTCTATAGCCACCAACACTTCTATGCCCATTTATTCCGGTTATACCAGCTTCTTCACACATAGTGTCAAACGTTTCTTTTAAATCTTCATTTGCTAAGGTAAATGTGGCATTCATCATAGAACGGTCTTGTTTAGTTGCAAACCCATTAAAAAGGGGGTTTAAATCAATTTCAGAATAAATTAATTGTGCCTTCTTTTCATTTTCTTTTTCTATAGCTTCAATGCCTCCAAGGTTTTTAAGCCATTCTAAAGTTAGCATAGATGTGTAAACTGCAAAAACTGGAGGTGTGTTAAACATACTGCTTTTGCTTATATGTTCTTTGTAATCCATCATAGATGGAATTTTTCTTGATACTTTTCCCAAGACAGCTTCTTTCACAATCACAAGTGTAGTTCCTGCTGGACCTAAGTTTTTTTGTGCTCCAGCGTATATCAAATCAAATTTCGAATAATCTATTTGCCTAGAAAAAATATCGCTGCTCATATCGCATACCATAGGAATTGGACAATCTGGAAATTGTTTCATCTGCGTGCCGAAAATGGTGTTGTTTGATGTGAAGTGAAAATAATCGTAATCTGTTGGGATGTCATATCCTTTTGGGATATAATTGTAGTTGGCATTTTTTGAAGAAGCCACCTCGTAAATATCATCATATATTTTAGCTTCCTTAATGGCTTTTTGGCTCCAGGTTCCAGTATTTAAATAACCAGCTCTTTTTTCCAATAAATTTAATGCTACCATTAAAAACTGTGTACTTGCACCTCCTTGTAAAAATAATGCTTTATAACCTTTTCCTTCTAATCCTAGAAGTTCTAAGGCTAAGGTTCTTGCTTTTTCCATTATGTCCACAAAGTCTTTGCTTCTATGTGAAATTTCCACAAGCGATAGCCCGCTTCCGTTTAAATCCATGACAGCTTCGGATGCCTTTAAGAGTACTTCTTGAGGTAAGATGCTAGGTCCTGCGCTAAAGTTATGTCGTTTCATCTGTTTTCTTTTTTTGCTAGGCAAATGTCTGAATTTATTGCCGATTAAATATTAATAATATGATAATTTTGTCATCAAATTTTCAACAAAAATTCAATGGTATCAATGTCATCTGCATAATTCCATAATTCTGGCCTTTGGGTTTCTCCGAAAGTGATTTCAGAATCCATAAACCCTGAAGCTACAATGCATTGTATTTTATCTTTGTCAATTTTCAACTTTTCTTTTAATTGCTCTTTTGAATCGTAATACTCATAAAACAAGGTTGCGATAGGCGAGGCGTAACTTAGATCTTCCTTTATCATTAAAAAACCGTTTTCAAGCATTTCAAATTCGCTCATTAAATAGACGGCTTTGTTATAATCGTAGTTGTTGGCATATTTTGCCTGATTGATAATTGGGTGCCATTTATACACAGCTTCAAAAAAGCCTTTAAAATCATACTCTTTTGGAACAAACAATTTAGAAACATTGCGACAACCCAACCCATAGTACCTAAAAATATCTTCGGATAAAGACTCCAGCGTTTCTTTGGTTTCATTTCCTGAAAGAACAGCTACCGAATTTCGATTTTTTCTAATAATTGAAGGTTTGTCTTTAAAATAATACTCAAAGTAACGAGCAGTATTATCACTTCCTGTAGCTATCACAGCATCGAAGCCTTCTAATTTTTCTTCAGTAAAAGCTATTTTATTTTTAAACCATGGTTCGATATGCTCTAAATACTTTGCCAAAAACGGCAATAAATGTTTGTCGTTTGAAGACTGTTTTACCAAAACCTGATGGCCAGAAATTAAAACCGAAAGAAAGTCGTGAAACCCAACTAGTGGGATATTTCCTGCCATTATTATGGCAACTTTCTTTGAGTCAATAGTATTAAAGTTATACTTTTTTAACCACTTATTAATGTTATTGTAATTCAATTGATTAGACCAACCTTCAATGGCAAATAAAACATTTTTGTTTGTAAACCAACCGTTATGTTCTTGTGCTAGTTTTAGTTGATGCTTAAAACCATCAAAAAACAAATCATTATGTTTAATGTTGTCTTGTTTCTCAATTTTTTCCTGTGAGAATTGGTTTAAGAATTTTCCTAATTCGGCAAAGGCATTAACTCTTTTTTCTAAATTCATTATAAGGTTTGGTTATGAATTGTTTTGGCTTTATTTTTGCAGCTGCAAATTTAAGCAAACTAAAAAGAAAAATTGTTATGGCAATCATAATTACAGATGAATGCATAAACTGTGGTGCTTGCGAACCTGAATGCCCTAATACTGCTATATATGAAGGTGCCGACGATTGGCGCTATAATGACGGAACAAGTTTAAAAGGAAGTGTGGTTTTACCTAATGGCAAACAAGTAGAAGCAGATGCAGCTCAAGAACCTGTTAGTGATGAAATTTACTATATCGTACCAGATAAATGTACCGAATGTAAAGGTTTTCATGAGGAGCCACAATGTGCTGCAGTATGCCCTGTAGATTGTTGTGTGCCTGACGAAGATCATGTAGAAAGCGAAGAAACCTTGTTAGGAAAACAGCGCTTTATGCATCCTGAAGATTAGTAGATAATCGACTTTTAATGATATATAATTCCTGAGCTTTGGCTTGGGATTTTTTGTACTTAATTATTAATATATAAGTTAGTTGCTTAGTCTATTGACTTTATAAAATTTTAAAGCTACCTTCGCTTATCGTTCGATATAGTTTATTAAAACAGAACCATATCTAAACCGTTGGCATTCATTCCCCACATCACGGAAAACCGAGATTAATTTCTACTGCTAACGTTGAAAAAAAATATGTAAATTGAGACGATTTTGTAGAAATTTCTCAAAATCTTAAACAACTGAATATCAACATTATAATTTGACGTTAGTCAGAATTGCTGAACAAAAAAGTTAAGGAAACATGAACAAAGTTAGAATGCTTGGAATACTCTTATTAATAATTGGAACTATCGCTCAGTTTACATTAGAAAATGATATGACTGATTTTATTTCAGGTGGATTAGTTGGAGGTGGAATTGCATTACTTTTGAATGGGCAATTTAAAGCGAGATAAAATAGGCAAAATTTACAGTTGATTAACAGGTTCCAAAACTACCCAAAAGAGTTATAAAAAGTAAAAACCAAAAACTATATTGCGGAATTACTCACTCAAAAGCTGAATTTGAAAATCGGAAATCTCAGAATAAATGGAATTCTAATAAACAACGAAATGGCAACAAAGAACTGAGTTAAAAAACAAGTCTTTTTAAACTAATTTAGAAACAAAATTTTCATCATAAGGTAATCCAGATTTTGCAATAGCAAAAGTCTGTTTTAATAGTTTATTTGATACTGCTATTAAGTAATTGCTTATTCTGTGCTAACTCG
Source organism: uncultured Flavobacteriaceae bacterium (assembly GCA_945788155.1). Taxonomy (GTDB): domain Bacteria; phylum Bacteroidota; class Bacteroidia; order Flavobacteriales; family Flavobacteriaceae; genus Pontimicrobium. Next base: position 1,589 of record CALZKX010000165.1, on the reverse strand, counting down.
GAAATTTTTACTGCTCATCATCACTACCCTTAAAACGCTTCATTTCTTCTAAAGGTTCAATGGCATTATAGGCTTTCCAGATGGAAGGATCGTATTGTTTTAACTTTTGGTAAGGGATATCCTCTAGTTCTTTGAATGATGTGAACTCGCCTTTATTCAAAACGGATTTACTAATTATAAAAAGCTCTTTTTTTGATTTTGCACTGCCTTCAATAAGAAAATTAAAACCAACTTTATCTTTGCCTCTGCTGTTTTCAATAAACTTAATTGGTCTGTTTACATAAAAATAGCGTCCTTCTTCTCGATTAATGTATTTAGGGCTGTACGTGCTATCTGCATTTCTATGATAAATAATCGTGCCTTTGTTGATATTTTCAACATATTTTATACCTAACAATAATTTTAAGTTGAATTTTTCACCTCGTTTGCCTTTGCCAAAATCGTAATCTAATTTAATCACAGCAAACGTTTCATCTGTGATATACAGTTTTCCTGCGTATTTAGCTTTAGATTTTCTAGGCTCAAACCCAATAATGTAAACCAACTCACCATTAAAACCTGTCACATCTATAAATTTATAATTGTATAATTCGGTATCTATAATTTTCTTCATAAAAGAGTCATCATAGGTTTGCGTATCGTGTAATAAACCATGGGTTTCGCCTTTAAGATTTTTTGCATCGTAAACGTTTTCTCTGTCTTTATCTTCATCATTATTAGATTTTAACGAAAGTGAGTCTTCAACTTTAATAATGCCAGTTTTTAATTTATAGGTAAGTGTTGTATCTAAGTACTTTAATATTAAGTCTTGTGCTTTGGTTTGCACATTATCTAACGAAAAGTTCTTGCTATTATCTACTAGGCTTGTAGCTTTATGTACGTTGAGTTTTGCTACTTCTCTGTTTTCAACCATTAAATCACCTAAATAGTCCTGAAAGTAAACAGTGTTACTATTAATAATACGAGCTGTTAATGAGTCCAAACTTTTATTAACACCTTCATGTTGCTTTCTTCGCATTCCAGATGCTTTTGTGACCTTAGCTTCAAATCTATCAAAATTTGCATAAGCTGTATTACGATGAAAGAATTGAAAAGTTTGATTCTCGTTGTTATAATTTTTTGAAAGATTGTTGTTTACTTTCTTAATAATGTCATCTGCATTTGGTGTAGTAGTACTCAAAAAAACCTTGCCTAGTTCATCAATAAATTCTTCTAAAACTATAACGCTATTATTTTTTATGTCATCAATAGACATTGTACGTGATGCAAATCCCATGCAACTAAAAGTAAGTTCATTAGACAGAACGTTTTCTAAATTGATGGTAAAAAAACCTTCTTCGTTGGTAATGGTACCAGAATTTTTATTGGTTTGAACAGTAGCAAATGGAATAGGATTATTATTAACATCAACAACTTTTGCAGTTAAGTTTTGGCCTAAAACCAGGTTTATTGTTAGAATTGTAATAATTGAAATATATATTTTCATATAATGATTGATGGTTTTATAAACTAGACGATAAAATTACGTATTTGTAACGCTTAGTGTTTAAAACTCTTGTTAAAATAGTTACATTTGCACTCGCAAATTA
>CALZKX010000164.1 GCA_945788155.1 uncultured Flavobacteriaceae bacterium | reverse complement strand
CTTATAAAAACATAATTTTCGTCAATATCTCCATGCAAAACTGGGTTGTCAATATGTAAAACCTTTAAGTTATGTAAATAAGCTTGGTAAGCAAAAAGAGTATCCTCATGTCCATATTCAGTCAAACAGGATTCAAATAAAATGGCATTAAAGCATTCTTTTTTAATGAGGGTGTTATTAAACATTAACGTTTTATATGTGTTTTCACTCCTTTTTTTAGCTAATTTATCTTCAATAAACTTACCATACTTCCATCTAAGCTTTTGGTTTTTACTTTTAACAAACTCAGGATGAATTCTGCCTCCATACAAAATGTCTAAATGAGAAGACATATTGTCTAAGTAGTTTGTTATAAAATTGGTGTTGGTAATTAAAGAATCGCCATCCAAAAACAATAAATAATCATACTGTGATGAGGATGCTAAGTAGTTCCTGTTATTACTTAACCCAACATTTTTAGGCAATTCCTTAAATTGTACATTCTTTAACCTGTTGAGCTCAAGGCTTTTTTTATTGATATTTGACTTGGAACCATCATCAAATATCTTTATTTCAAAATCAATTCCTGAAACAACGAGCTGCTTATGTAGCTCATTTACCAATTGGGTAACATCATAATTAAAAACAGGAATTAAAACCGAGAGCATAGTTATCCTTTTCGTTGCACAACTTCAAATACTTTATTGTCGTCGCATTTTAAGGTTTTACTTGGGTATTTTAAAAGTAAAGCATAGTCGTGAGTCGCCATTAAAATGGTATGGCCTTTTTTGTTGAGCTCTTGTAGCACTTCCATAACCTCAATACTAGTTTGGGGATCGAGGTTTCCAGTAGGCTCATCGGCAAGGATTAGTTCGGGATTGTTTAATAACGCTCTAGCAATGGCAACACGTTGTTGTTCGCCACCAGATAACTCATAAGGATATTTAAACCCTTTGGTTTTCATACCAACGCGGTTTAAAACATCCTCAATCTTTGCAGCAATTTCTTCTTTGTCTTTCCAGCCAGTGGCTTTCAATACAAATTCTAAATTAGCATTAACAGTCCTGTCGTTTAGTAATTTAAAATCTTGAAATACAATACCTAATTTTCTACGTAAAAATGGGATGTCATCTTCTTTCAATTTAGCTAAATTAAAATCCACAATACTACCTTCGCCTTTGGTAAGTTCTAAATCACCATAAAGCGTTTTCATAAAACTACTTTTGCCAGTGCCTGTTTTACCAATTAAGTACACAAAATCGCCTTTGCTCATTTCAAAATTCACATTGGCAAGTACAAGGCTATCACCTTGGTAAATGGAAGCATCTTTTAATTGCAAAACAGTTTCAGGCATAAATAATATTAATTTTTATAGTATTGTAAATGTATTATTAAATAAGGAATTACTCAAAACTTATTAGCATTTATAACTGTGAGAATCTTCAACTTTTTAACATTTAATAACTTGGTTTATAATTAACGCAATTTTCTAACGTTATAAAAGCGATATAAAGTATTTTTGATGTTAATAACAGAAGTTATGTTATTATTTTAAATACATATTACATTGGTTCTAACTAATGGTTTCTCAACAAAAAACGAAGTTAATGACTAAATTAAGATTATTAGCAATAGCATTGACACTCACAGTGAATTACGGTGTTTTTGCTCAACAAACAGCTGCTTATACGAGCGACTTAGTAAACTTTCAAAAAGCATTATCACTTTATAATAGCAAGCAGTATTTAGCAGCTCAATCACTATTTGATAAAATTCAGGATACAGCTACAGATGAGGTTGTAAAGTCTGACTGTGCCTACTATATTGCCAATAGTGCCGTACGGTTAAACCAACAAAATGCAGACGATTTAATCCAGAATTTTGTAAACGATTATCCTACAAGTACCAAACGAAACACTGCTTATATAGATGTTGCCGATTATTATTTTGAAAATTCTAAATTTTCGTATGCTAGAAAGTGGTACGATAAGGTTGACGAAGAAGCTTTATCGAGAAACGAACGAGAAAAATTTTATTTTAATTATGGATATAGTTTTTATGCAACCAATAATGCTCAAGGAGCAAAAAAGTACTTATCACGAGTAGAAAATTCTGAAAAATATGGCTCACAAGCAAAATATTATATTGGTTATATGGCTTATGAAGGTGACGATTACAATAAAGCCTCGGACTATTTTGAGCAAGTAAGCGATAACGAAAAATATAAAGATGGACTCTCGTATTATCAAGCCGATTTAAACTTTAAACTTGGCAACTTCGAAAAAGCGATAGAATTAGCCAAAGAGCAATTGCCAATAAGCGGCGATACCGAAGTTTCAGAGCTGTCAAAAATAATTGGAGAGAGCTATTTTAACTTAGAACATTATGCCGAAGCCATTCCATACCTAAAAGCATATAAAGGAAAACGTAAACGATGGAACAATACCGATTACTACTTGTTAGGTTATGCCTACTATAAGCAAAACGATTTTGAGAATGCTATTTCCGAATTCAATAAAATCATAGACGGAAACAATGCAGTCGCTCAAAACGCCTATTATCATCTGGGTGAAAGCTATATAAATGTAAATAAAAAGCAAGAAGCGTTAAATGCCTTTAGAAATGCCTCACAAATGGATTTCGATTTAAAAATTCAAGAAGACGCTTGGTTAAACTATTCAAAAATCAGTTACGAAATAGGTAATCCATACCAATCTGTACCACAAGTACTAGCAGGTTATTTAAATAAATATCCAGACACAGGTTACAAAGAAGAGATTGAAACCTTGTTGATTGACTCTTATATTACTTCAAAGAATTATAAAGAAGCTTTAAAATTATTGGAAGGGAAAAAGAGTTTTGAAAACAAAGCTGCTTATCAAAAAGTAGCATTTTACAGAGGAGTCGAATTGTATAATGAAACCCAATACTTAGAGGCAGAATCGTTTTTCGATAAATCTATTGCTGAGCCAAGAGACGATAACTATTTAGCAAGAGCCATTTTCTGGAAAGCCGAAACCGATTATAACTTAACCAATTATGAAGATGCCTTGGTTGGCTTCAAACAGTTTCAAGCAAGTCGTCAAGCGTCTGGAACACCTGAGATTAAAAACATAGATTATAATTTAGGGTACACATACTTCAAGCAAAAAAATTACACAAGAGCTACCGAATATTTTCAAAAATATATTTCCAATACTTCTGAAGATAAACTAAGACTCAACGATGCCTTTTTAAGATTAGGCGACAGTTATTTTGTCTCTAGCGAATACAATAAAGCCATAAACGCTTATCAAAGAGCCATAAAAATGAACCAGATTGAACCAGATTATGCATTCTTTCAAAAGGCGATAAGCTACGGTTATATAGGTCAGGGCGCTACAAAATTAAAAGAGTTAGAAGAGTTTATTAATGCTTATAAAAGATCACCATTACGTGATGATGCACTTTACGAATTAGGAAATTCCTACGTAAAAAATGGAGAAGAAGATAAAGCAATGAGGCTATACGACCAGTTGAATAAGGAATACAGATCTAGTCCTTACACTTCCAAAGCCTTATTACGACAAGGTCTGGTGTATTACAATTCTGGTAAAAACGAAGAAGCCTTATCTAAGTTTAAAAACGTAGCAAATAACTATCCAGGAACTCCCGAAAGTATGCAGGCAGTAGCCACTGCACGTTTAATTTACGTTGATTTGGGTCGTGTAGATGAGTATGCACGTTGGGTAAAAAGGCTGGATTATGTAAATGTCTCTGATGCCGATTTAGATAACACCACCTACGAATCTGCCGAAAAACAATATTTGGCAGGCGATACAAGTAGAGCAATTAGATTATTTAACGGCTATTTAAATGAATTCCCAAATGGAATTCATGCCATGAAATCACACTTCTACTTAGCGCAGTTGTATTATAAGGACGATTTACAAAACAATGCAGCACCTCACTACGAATATGTGGTTAATAAACCAAGTGGAGAATTTACTGAGCTAGCCTTAACTAGATTAGGCGAAATCTACTTAAACGAAAAAGACCACACTAGGGCAATGCCAATTTTAGAGCGTTTGGAAAATGAAGCAGATTTCCCACAAAATGTCATTTTCGCTCAGTCCAATTTAATGAAAGTACACTATCAATTACAAGATTATACCCAATCCGTGAATTATGCCGAAAAAGTATTGTCAAGTTCACGAACAGATAAAAATGTTAAAAGTGATGCGCATGTAATTATAGCGCGTTCTGCCGTAAAAACTGGAGATGAAGCAAAAGCAAAATCGGCTTATGCGCAAGTTGAAAAAATCGCATCAGGTGAATTGGCAGCCGAAGCTTTGTATTATAATGCTTATTTCAAGAATCAAGAAGGACAGTACAAATCATCAAATACAGTCGTTCAAAAATTAGCAAAAGACTATTCAGGCTATAAGCTTTATGGCGCAAAAGGCTTGGTAATTATGGCAAAGAATTTTTATGCTTTGGGTGATGCTTATCAAGCAACTTATATTTTGGAGAGTGTTATTGAAAACTTTGCTGAATTTGATGATGTGGTTGCCCAAGCAAGGGCAGAACTTCGTAAAATAAAATCTGAACAAGCAAAAACAAATGCTTCAGTTGAAACCGATAATGGAAATTAAAATCAAAAAACGTAATGTCATGCTGAGCCAGCCTGCACTGAGCGGAGTCGAAGCGAAGCACCTAGACAAAAACAATCAATGAATATGTGTAAATTCAAAAATAGCTTATCGTTTTTAATAGCAGTTTTAGTAACTGCTACAACTTTCGCACAAGAAAACAGAAAAACAAAAGACACCATAAATACCGAAGTTGTTAATGTGGTGAAACCTTATACACCAAAAGTTTCTGATGCATTTAAGGTAAAAGAAATCCCATCGTTAGATGATGAGCAAACCACCACTAAAAAAAGAATTAAGTACAATATTTTTTCTATCCCTGTAGCATCAACATTTACACCAGCAAAAGGAAAAGCAGCTGAGGTCGATAAAGCTGAAAAAGTAAAGCTATACGATAATTATGCCTCTTTTGGTGTAGGTTCTTATACAAGTTTTTTAGGAGAAGTGTACTTAAACCATGCTATAAATAGAACCGAAAGCGTTGGAGGTTATGTAAGCCATCACTCATCACAAGGAGGTATAGAAGGGTTATTGCTGGACGACGCTTTTTCAAATACACAAATCAATGCAAACTACGCAAGGAAACTGCGCGATTATTCTTGGAATGTAGATGCAGGCTTTCAGCAACAAGTTTTTAATTGGTATGGTTTGCCACAGCCTCCATACAATCAGGCATTTGCAGACCCAATGATGCCTCAGCATAAGTTTTTTACGTTTGAGTTTGGTGGTGAAATTGATTTTGATGATAGACTCTTTAATACTGGTGATATGCGATTTAGACGTTTTGCAGATGATTATGATTCTGGTGAAAACCACTTTGCAATGTCAACAAATTTTGATATCCCATTAAACGATGGCGATTTAAATTCTACAATTAAACTGGACTACTTAAATGGCTCGTTCGACCAATCGTATTTTGGAACCGATAAACTTAAATACGGAAATTTCAATGTTGGCCTATCTTCCAGTTATCAAATAAAGCAAGACGATTTAACTTTGAATTTAGGAGCAACAGTATTTTATTTAAACGATACAGAGGCCAGTAAAAACAAAGTTTATATTTATCCCAATATCACAGCAACCTATAGATTGGTAAATGAACTATT
>CALZKX010000163.1 GCA_945788155.1 uncultured Flavobacteriaceae bacterium | reverse complement strand
AGTGGAGCATTTTCTCCAACTGGATAAAAATCAACGGCATTAAACCCTACGGTAAATTGCCAAGGATTGTTGTCGTCTTGTGCGTTTACGTTGCTAAAACCAATTACTAGCAACAAAGCGAACATTAATCTGCTAAGATTTTTCATATTCTATAAATTTAATTTTAAGTGTTAATTGTAAGCAAAAGTAAGTTGTTAAAATTTATTAACAAAGATAAATATAGGAAAATATTGACTTTTATACATATAAATTCTAGTGTTTAGAAGCATTTTAAACAATTCCAAGGGATTTTCCTACTTTAATAAAGGCAGCAATTGCTTTGTCTAAATGCTCTTTTTCATGAGCTGCGGAGAGTTGTACTCTTATCCTTGCCTTTTCTTTAGGTACTACTGGGAAAAAGAACCCAATAACGTAAATGCCTTCTTCAAGCAATTTATTTGCCATTAATTGAGATAATTTTGCATCATACAACATTACCGGAACAATAGCCGAATCACCATCTACAATATCAAAACCAGCTTCTTTAATACCTTTTTTAAAATAATTTGTGTTCCATTCTAATTTATCTCTTAAAGAGGTGTCGTTAGACAGAAGTTCAAATACTTTAATAGATGCTCCCACAATGGCTGGAGCCAATGAGTTTGAAAAAAGATAGGGTCTTGATCGTTGGCGCAACATATCTATAATTTCTTTTTTGCCAGTTGTGTAGCCTCCCATGGCACCTCCAAGTGCTTTTCCTAAGGTTCCTGTAATAATGTCTATACGACCCATTACGCCTTTTTCTTCTAAAGTCCCTCTTCCAGTTTTACCTATAAATCCTGTTGCATGACATTCATCTATCATAACCATAGCATCATATGTATCGGCTAAATCACAAATTTTATCTAAAGGCGCTACTAAACCATCCATTGAAAACACACCATCGGTTACAATTATTTTAAAGCGATCTCCATTGGTATTAGCGTCTTGTAATTGCTTTTCAAGATCTGTCATATCATTGTTTTTATAACGATATCTTGCCGCTTTGCATAAGCGTACCCCGTCGATAATTGAAGCGTGGTTTAAAGTATCTGAAATTATAGCATCTTCAGCAGTTAAAAGAGGCTCAAAAACACCTCCGTTAGCATCAAAAGCTGCAGCGTAAAGTATAGTGTCTTCAGTTTCGTAAAAATCTGCAATCTTTTGCTCTAATTCTTTATGAATATCTTGTGTTCCGCAAATAAACCTTACTGATGACATTCCAAAACCATGTGTATCCATTGTGTCTTTTGCGGCCTGTATAACTTCGGGGTGTGAAGAAAGGCCTAAATAGTTGTTGGCACAAAAATTTAGTACAGTTTCTCCTGTATTTAAAGTGATTTCGGCTCCTTGTGGCGAGGTTATTATTCGTTCTTCTTTATAAAGACCACTGTCTTTGATATTTTGAATTTCTTTTTGCAAATGGTTTTTTATATTTCCGTACATGATTTTTATTTTTTGCAAAGTTACACTTCTTTTATTTCTATAGAATCGTTAGTGTAAATTATCACACCTTTATTTACCTTAAGGGACATATCCCTTAAAGCATTGCTATAAGTTTCAATTTGTTTCACGTGGTTGTTGTTTGGAACACCAGTTTTATAATCTACAACTGTTGCTTCATTTAAGGAATTAATAACCACTCTATCTGGACGCAATATCTTACCATGTTTTGTGATGATATCTTTTTCATTGTAAATAATTAAATCTGGACTAAATAAATATGACAGTAAGGAATGGTTAACTATATTTTCAACAACTATTTTTAGTTCATTTGCTTGATCACGATTTATAATTGCCGCCGAAATAAAATAATCTATTGTGATGTCAATATCGTTTTTGGTTTGTATTTGGGACATAATGTTGTGAATTAGATTCCCTCTTTCAATTGCGTTTTTTTGGGCAGTGTCCCACAGGTATCCAGAATTTGCAATAATGTTAATGCCATGATTTTTTTTAGGAATAGAGATAAATTGCGTTTGTTTATGTGTTGCTATTACGTTTTTATTTTGAATAGGCGATTTTTTTTGGTCGCCAAAGCAATAGCACAATTGACTATCTTTCCATTGGTTAGAATGCTTCAAATAATTTATAAACAAACCACTATAGGTGTTTAAATTTTCACTACCAGTTTTAAGAAGTTTTTTATCACTAATTATGTATAGTTGTTCAATAGGTCTGGTTAAAGCAACATAGAGGAGATTTATATTATCTAATTCTAATTCCGATTGATGTTGCGTGTATAGTTTATTTCCTTCTTCGCTTATGGCTTCAATATTTTGGTTGTAATTTAAATAAGCCACTTCAAAACCTTTATATTTCTCTGGATTAAGAGGGAACCAGATTTTAGGATTATTTTCCTTATAAATATTCAAATCGGCATAAGGAAAAATCACTACTGGAAATTCCAATCCTTTAGATTTATGAATGGTCATTATTTTAATAGCATTTTGCCCTTCAGGAGATACAATGGTTAGAGTCTCATTTTTGGTTTCAAAGCTAGTAATGAAATCTGCCAAATTGGCGTTTTTTTTGTTTACATAATCTAACGCGTAGTCTAAGAAAAATTGAATATAAGCATTAGACACATCCACAAGCTTAAATCCATAAATTACAGACTCTATAACCTCATAAACAGAAACTTGAAGTGCTTCATTATAGTTGAAATTAAACCCAAGATCGTTACACTTTATAAAAAAGGAACGGATGTCTAATTCAATAAATTCTTTATAAAATAAATGAACATCATCAATTTGAAGCTTTTGGTTGGCTATATAGCTAGCAAGCTCAATTTTTACTTCTAGGTTATTTGGGTCAAGAATAAATTTTAGAAGGTTGATAATAAACGTAACATCAGGAGAATTGCTAACAAGTAGTGTTTCCGAAGAAATAATATCTATTCCAGTTCCCGAAAGATAATTAGCAATTGCAACACCTTCTTTTTTCTTCCTAACAAGCACACAAATATCTTTTAAATCAAAACCATTTTCCAAGCAATTATTTATGGTTTTTAATACTTCTTTTGAATATTCGGTATCTCTATCATCTTCTCTACTTAGTTCTAAAAAGTTAATATTTACATAACCTTTATTGTTTTTAAACACATCTTGATGGCTGTTTTGGTATAATTTGGCATAAGCATCATCGCTAAAAACAAAAGATGATAAGTGTTTAAAAAAGGCATTGTTGAATTTTATTATTTGCCCATGACTTCGATAGTTAATAGGTAGGTGTTCTAAATTTGATTTTAAATGAAAAGGGTTATTGCCATTATATAAGTCTATAAATTGTTCTGCCTTTCCACCTCGCCATCGATAAATTGCTTGTTTTGCGTCTCCTACCAGCATTACACTTCCGTTTTCGCTAGATAAGGAATTTTCTAGAAGAGGCGCTAAATTCTCCCATTGCATTACAGAAGTGTCTTGAAACTCATCAATAAAATAATGTTTAAATTTCTCACCAATACGCTCATAAATAAAAGGAGCAGGTTGTTTTTTAATATGTTCGCTAATAATTGAATTGAATTCCGAAATGAGTAATATATTTTTGTCTTCCTTAATTTTAATGACCTCTTTGCTAATTTCATTAAGCACGGAAAGCGGCGTTATATTTTTATATAAATTTTGCAGAAAAATATAATTAACAACACCTTGTTTTGTGTTTTGGAAAGCCGAAACAAGATCTTCTTGTATGGTATCAATAATACCTGAAACATCTTCAGGAACACGACTAGGATAAAGCGCATTCCCTTCGATTAAATCTTTTTGCCAATTTAAACCAAACGAAACATTATATTCTTTACTTATTAATTTAATAAAATAATTTGGCAATGAGCTTCTGCTAAAATCCGAATGTTCTAAACCAGCCTCATTTATTAGGGTTAATCCTGCCTGTGATTTCTCTTGTATAGTTATAGAAGTTCTTTGAATTTCTTCTTTTAAGTAGGTCTTTAAACTTTTAAAATCATTTAAACTTTTGTCTTTTAACAACTCAATAAAAGGTACATGATTTTCGTTAACCAATAGTTTTGCTATAGGATTAAAATCGTAAGTTACATCCCAGCTTTTATCGTCATCAGCTTTTTCGATTGCAAAATCTATTAAGGTTTTTGTGAGTTCTTTGTCTGTTCCTGCTCGTGCAATTAAATTATCAATAGCTTTTGCCAAGAGCGTATCTGTATCCAGTTCAACGTCGAAATTTAAAGGAAGATGCAAGTCAAAAGCAAACGTTCTAATAACCCTTTGGGTAAATTTATCTATGGTTGAAATATCAAAAGCCGCATAATTATGAATGATAGTTTCTAATAAGTTTTTTGATCTTTCAGAGAGCTCTTTTGGAGCAATACCTATCTCTTTACAAATATCTACAAACATACTATTAGGCTGCTCTAAAGCAGTTTCCGAAGAAAATATCTTAAGCATTTCAATAATTCGTTCTTTCATCTCGCCAACAGCTTTATTGGTAAACGTAATGGCAAGGATGTTTTTATAGGTGTTTTTATAAGGAGATTTAAACAGTATTTTTAAATACTCTTTTACTAAAGCGTAGGTCTTGCCACTTCCAGCCGACGCATTATAAATATTGAATGAAGATGAATTCAAGAAAGAAAATTTTTATACCAAAATAAGGAAACTTAATAACTTAATTATATAAAACTTAAAGCATTATTGTAAATTTGATTAGAAAACAATTATTAATATAAAAACTTGAAATTATGACTTTCGAATTACCGAAATTAAAATATGCTTATGATGCTTTAGAGCCTCATATAGATGCACGTACGATGGAAATACACCATACAAAACACCACAATGGCTATACAACCAAATTAAATGCAGCAATTGCAGGCACGAACTTAGAAGGAAAATCTATTGAAAATATTCTTACTAATCTTGATATGGATAATGGTGCTGTAAGAAATAATGGAGGAGGGTTTTACAACCACTCGTTGTTTTGGGACGTAATGAACCCAGAAGGAAAAGGCTATTTATCGGGAGAATTAAAAGATGCTATTGAAGCGGCCTATGGCTCTAAAGAAGCTTTTGTTGAAGCTTTTAGTAAAGCTGCTGCGACTCAATTTGGGTCTGGTTGGGCTTGGTTATGTGTTCACAAGGGAGGAAAAGTTGAGGTTTGCTCAACGCCTAATCAAGACAACCCATTAATGCCTGGAGTAACTTGCCAAGGAACACCCATTTTAGGATTGGATGTTTGGGAACATGCTTATTATTTAAATTATCAAAACCGTAGACCCGATTATATTGAAGCTTTTTTTAATGTCATTAATTGGAATGAAGTTGAAAGACGTTATGCCGAAGCAAAATAGCTAGAAACAACATATTGGTAAAAAATAAAAAAGGTGAACGAGATGTTCACCTTTTTTGCCCCAAATCTACCATAAACTTAACCTACTTATGTTATGGTGATGTAAATATAAGGGCGTTTATTTCTAATAATTTAATTTATTAGATAAAATACTTATAAATTAGTCTAACAGTGATTCTCGAAAAGTAACGTATATCAAGAGATATGGGCAAAATTAAATAAAAATTGAAATATAAAAATTTTATATTCAAGAAGTTAGGAAGTTAACTTATGCGCATAAAAAAAGGTGAACGAGAGTTCACCTTTTTTTGCCCCAAATCTACCATGAACTTAACCTACTTATGTTATGGTGACACTAAAGTATACGTAATTTGGTGAAAGCCTATAAATATTAGATGAACTGCATTTTTTTTAGTTTAAAGACCTAATTTTATAGATTAAAAGACTAAAAACATATTTTTTCGCTAATATGCACGCTCTTTATTTCCTTCATAAAAATT
>CALZKX010000162.1 GCA_945788155.1 uncultured Flavobacteriaceae bacterium | reverse complement strand
TTAGGATTAAGTGCCATGTCGCAAATAGCGATAGATGCGAATAGTTTCTATTCAGCTCAATGGGCAAAGGAAAAAGGTTTGTTTACACAAGTTTATGAAACTGTTGAAGAATTGGACGAGGCAGTAGTAACTTTTGTAGAAAACTTATGTAATTACAACCCAAAAGCCATGAGTGAAATGAAAACCATGTTTTGGAGAGGAACCGAAGATTGGGACCAATTATTAATACAACGCGCAAAAATTAGCGGAAGATTGGTGTTGAGTGATTTTACTAAAGAAACATTGAAGCGTTTTAAGTGATTAGAGGGTAGTTAATAGAGAGTAGACAGTTTTGAAAAGTATTATATGAAAAGTGAATACCATTTTAATTTTGAAGAATTGAAAGTGTATCAGAAAGCACTTGAATATGGCGAGTTGGTACACGTTCAACTAAAAGGTTTTCCGAAGATTGAGGATTACCGATTGTCAGCTCAATTTGCTCGTGCAGCAGATTCAATAGCATTTAATATTGCTGAAGGTTCAGGCAGTTCAGATGCCAGTTTTTTGAATTATTTACGAATTGCCAGAGATAGCTCAAGAGAATGTGTGGCTGCTACTACCAAGTCATATTTAAGGAAATATATAACGTTTGATCAAAGTGAAAAAAATAGAGCACTTCTTGTTGAAATCAATAAGATGCTTTCTGCTTTGATGAAGCACTTGAAAAATAAAAATAAATAAAACATGAATTATGACTGATTTTCTACCCTCTACCGACTACTCGCTATTCTCTTTTGCCTTATGATTTACAAATTCAAAAGTTACATACCAGTTGTTCACAAAACCAGTTTTGTGCATCCTTTGGCTGCTGTAACAGGAAATGTCATTATTGGCAAAGATTGTTACATAGGTCCTGGAGCTGCCATTCGTGGTGATTGGGGACAAATCATTTTGGAAGATGGTGTAAACGTACAGGAAAACTGTACAGTACATATGTTCCCTGGTAAATCAATAACCTTGAAGGAAAGTGCACATATTGGTCATGGAGCAATTATTCATGGCGCCAATATTGGTAAAAATGTGTTGGTTGGGATGAATACGGTTATTATGGATGATGCCGAAATTGGTGATGAAAGTATTGTAGGCGCAATGGCATTTGTAAAAGCAGAAACTAAAATTCCAAATAGAAGTTTGGTAGTTGGCAATCCAGCGAAAGTTGTAAAGCAAGTAACAGATGAAATGATAGATTGGAAAACGAAAGGCACAAAATTGTATCAACAGTTACCAAAAGAGTGCCATGAAAGTTTAAAAGAAGTAGAGCCTTTAGGAGAGGTTCCTGATAATATGAAAGTTCAAGAAGGTATTTATGATACACTTCGAAAATTTATGAAAGAATAATTCCTTCCTTGAGGAAGGTGGCGCAAAGCGTCGGAAGGTGTAAATATAAACTAACAAACATTAGTTAACTAAATGACTAGTTACGAATTTAAAATGCCCAAACTGGGTGAGAGTATTACAGAGGCAGCCATAATCAAGTGGTTCAAAAATGTTGGCGATACTATTGAAGAAGATGAAATGTTTCTTGAAGTAGCAACAGATAAAGTAGATTCCGAAGTGCCTTCAACAGTATCTGGAGTCATTGAGGAAATTTTGTACAAAGCAAATGATGTCATAAAAATTGGTGAAACGATTGCTATCATTAAGACTAACGGAAAGGTTTCAACTTCTAAAAAAGAAAAACCCCAGATTGACACCTTAAGCACAATCGAGCCCAAAGTGGAAAAAAAAAGACAGAAACAGCATTTTACGGCTCCGAGCACTCCTTCCCCTTTGGGGAAGTCAGAAGGGGCTTCTTTCTTTTCACCGTTAATCATTTCAATAGCAAAAAAACATCACATAAGTTTTGAAGAGTTAGCACGTATTCCAGCAACTGGAAATGATGGAAGGTTACGGAAAAGCGACATCTTTCAATATATAAAAGACGGAAGACCATACAAATTTGTACAACCTCGCGTTACTCAAGATCCAACCGCATATCGCATTCCTCAACCCAATTTAGATAAAGGCACAGGCAAGATTGTAAAAATGGATAGAATGCGTCAAATGATTGCCGATCGTATGGTGTATTCAAAGCATACATCACCTCATGTAACAGCTTATGTTGAAGCCGATTTAACCAATCTGGTTAATTGGCGAAATGCAAACAAAATTCCGTTTCAAGAAAAACATAATTGCAAGTTGACGTTTACACCTTTGTTTGTAGAAGCAGTGGCAAAAGCAATTAAGGATTTTCCAATGATAAATGTGTCAGTAGATGGGGAAAACATCATTGTTAAAGAACATATAAATATTGGCATGGCAACAGCATTACCAAGTGGAAATTTGATTGTTCCTGTGGTGAAAGATGCTGATAAAATGAGTTTAAAAGAGCTTGCAGCTGATGTTAATAATTTATCAGTAAAAGCCAGAAATAATAAGTTGAACCCAGAAGATATTAAAGGAAGCACATTCACTATTTCAAACGTTGGAACTTTTGGAAGTGTCATGGGAACACCAATCATAAACCAACCAGAAGTTGCCATTTTAGCATTAGGAATCATTAAAAAACGAGCTGAAGTAATCGAAACAAAAAAAGGTGACGAAATAGCCATTAGAAGCATGATGTACTTATCATTATCGTTTGACCATCGTGTCGTTGATGGTTATTTAGGAGGAAGCTTTGTACGTCGCATAGCCGATTATTTAGAGCAATTTGATGTAAATAGAAAAATTTAATGTCATTCTGAGAGATAGCGAAGAATCTTATGAAAAGATTACCACTTTCGTCTTTGGAATGACAAACAAATAACATTATGAAACATAACATTTCAATAAAAAAAGTAGAAAAATCAAAAGTTCAAGACCTTGATTTCAACAATATCCCATTAGGACGAACATTTACAGACCACATGTTTATTTGTGATTATGAAAATGGACAATGGAATAACCCAAGAGTCGAACCGTTGCATTTAATTCCAACACATCCAGCAGCCATGGCACTACATTATGGTCAAGCCATTTTTGAAGGAATGAAAGCAACTATAGATATTAAGGGCATACCAATGTTGTTCAGACCACAAAAAAATGCAGCAAGATTAAACTCAAGTGCAGATAGAATGGGAATGCCAAATTTTCCTGAAGGTTTATTTGTAGAAGGATTAAAACAATTAGTAGCTGTTGAGCAATCTTGGATTCCACCACAAGAAGGAAGCGCCTTATACTTAAGACCATTCATGTATGCCGACGAACCTTTTATTGGTATGCGTGCTGCAACGAGTTTTAAATTCATCATCATTGCATCACCTTCTGGGCCATTCTTCACTAAGAGAATTAAGCTTTATGCCGAAACAAAATACATTCGTGCAGCAGAAGGAGGAACAGGAGAAGCCAAAGCAGCAGGAAATTATGCTGCAGCCATTCGTCCAACAGAATTAGCAAAAGCAAAAGGTTACGACCAAGTATTGTGGTTAGATGCCATAGAGCATAAATACATTCAAGAAGTAGGCACCATGAATATTTTCTTCAAAATAGATGGAAAATTTGTAACACCAAAACGTGATGGAGCTATTTTAGATGGCATTACTAGAATGAGTGTCATTGACTTGTTGAGACACAAAGGATTTGAAGTAACTGAACGACCAATTACGATTTATGAGATAAAAGAAGCATCTAAAAACGGAACGCTTGAAGAGGCCTTTGGCACAGGAACAGCTGTTGGTATTGCTTACATTCAAGACATAGGATTTGGTGATGAAACGATTCATGTGTCAAATAAAAATCCTGTTGGATTAGATATAAATAAAACCTTAAACGGAATTAAAACTGGAAAAATTAAAGATACTTTTAACTGGATGGTTAAAATTGAAAAAGAATTGGCATAGAATAATTTGGGCGTTACCACAAGGGTCAGGCTTTCCGCTATATCTTTTGCTTGGGCAAAAGGATGCCGCTGCAATCCTTAACGCAACCAAGACCTCACAGATTTTTAAAACCTGTGAGGTCTAAAGAATAAATAAAAAACCAAAAAGACAACAGAGAAGTTGAAAACGAATATGAACCTGAAATTGAAGTCAAAAATTTGAATATTAAGAATGTCCACTCAAGGATTATCAAAATGAAAATATATTTTCATTGAAGATACAGAGCATAGCTCTAATAGGGGTGTTTTTTTAATTTCTGTAAACCAACAATATGAAGTGTTAGACAATATAAACTAAAAAAAAGAATTTTTTTTGAACAGATGAGTACCTCATTTCATATACCTCGAAAGCCATATAAAAGATGAATAAAGACATATTAAAAAAAGCATTTTCAAAACTTTGTACAGCCAAAGCCATGACAGAGTTGTATGAATCAAATTTTAAGCAGGTTTCTAAATATGTACACGCAACTTCGCGTGGGCATGAAGCCATACAAATTGCCTTAGGATTGCAGTTATTACCACAAGATTATGCGTTTCCATACTATCGAGATGATGCCATGTTATTATCGTTTGGAATGCAACCTTATGATTTAATGTTACAGCTTATGGCTAAACGAGGTGACCCTTTTTCTGGAGGTAGAACATATTACTGTCATCCAAGTTTAAAAGATGCTGATAAACCTAAAATACCGCATCAATCTTCAGCAACAGGCATGCAAGCCATTCCTGCAACTGGAGTTGCTATGGGCATGCAATACCTCGAAAAACAGGATATGAAAAATCCTATCACAAGTGAACACGCTTTAGCTTCCTTCCCTTTGGGAAGGATTGAGGATGGGCTTGTAGTCTGTTCCCTAGGCGACGCCTCAATTACCGAAGGCGAAGTCGCCGAAGCCTTCCAAATGGCTGCCTTAAAGCAAATACCAATTTTGTATTTAGTTCAAGATAACGGTTGGGATATTTCAGCAAATGCAGCAGAAACTAGAGCCCAAAATGCTTTTGAATATGCGCAAGGGTTTCATGGTTTAGATGCTACTTCTATTGATGGAGCGAATTTTATTGAAAGTTATGAAGCTCTAAAAAAAGTAATCAAAACTATTAGAGAAGAACGTCGACCATTTTTAGTGCACGCTAAAGTTCCTTTGTTGAATCATCATACGTCTGGAGTGCGTATGGAATGGTATCGTGACGATTTAGACGAAGCACGTTCGCGAGACCCTTATCCAGTTTTAAAACAACAATTATTAGATAATAGTTTCACCGAAAAAGAGATAAACGAGATAGAGACTTCTGCCTACGCAGAGGTGCAAGCAGACTTTCAGAAAGCTTTAAAAGCCGATAATCCAAAACCTGAAGATTTATTCACTCACGATTTTGTCCCTACACCAATTACAGAAGAGACTGGAATACGTGAACCTGAAGGCGCAGACAAAGTAGTTATGGTTGATTGTGCCTTGTTTGCAGTTGAAGAACTTATGCGAAAGCACAAAGAATGTTTACTGTATGGTCAAGATGTTGGAGGACGACTTGGAGGTGTATTTCGTGAAGCTGCAACGTTAGCTCAGAAGTTTGGTGATGATCGTGTATTCAACACACCAATTCAAGAAGCTTTTATTGTTGGCTCAACGGTTGGAATGAGTGCTGTTGGATTAAAGCCAATTGTTGAGGTTCAGTTTGCCGATTATATTTGGCCTGGATTAAACCAGTTATTTACCGAAGTTAGTAGAAGTTGTTATCTCTCTAACGGCAAATGGCCTGTGAGTATGATTCTTCGTGTTCCTATAGGTGCTTATGGAAGTGGTGGTCCTTACCATTCATCTTCAGTAGAAAGCGTGGTTACAAATATTCGAGGTATTAAAATAGCTTATCCAAGTAATGGAGCCGATTTAAAAGGCTTGATGAAAGCTGCATATTACGACCCAAATCCTGTAGTAATTTTAGAACATAAAGGGTTGTATTGGAGTAAAGTTCCAGGAACCTTAACTGCAACGTCTGTTGAGCCAAGTGAAGATTATGTTTTACCACTTGGAAAAGCTTGGGTTTTACAGGAAATTTGGAAACAAGAAGATGTAGAAACTTTAACAATTATCACCTATGGAATGGGAGTGCATTGGGCTTATAATGCTTCAGGTGAATTAAATATGAGAGACCAAATTGAAATTATTGATTTACGTACTTTATTTCCATTAGATGAAAATACTATCATGAATTCTGTTAAGAAAACTGGAAAATGCCTTGTAGTTACCGAAGAGCCTTCCAATAATAGTTTTGCATTAGCATTGGCTGGAAAAATTCAAGAGCAATGTTTTCAATATTTAGATGCGCCTGTTATGACTTTTGGCAGTGAAAATATGCCTGCAATTCCGTTAAACTCTACTTTAGAGCAAACTATGATTCCTTCAACGGAAAAAGTGAAAGCAAAAATCAAGAAGTTGCTGAGTTATTAAGTTTTTGTATTTTACATACATTAAAAATTAGTGTATGTATACAAAACGAATTTATTCCGTTAAAAACATGGCCAGATGGACACGCTGGGAAACCATGCTTTTTTTCTTTATTGCTTTAATTCCAACAATATTGTATAAAATTTTTGGACTCACATGGTTGCAAATTCCTTGGACTCCAATTGCCTTAGTTGGTACAGCACTAGCATTTGTTATTGGATTTCAAAACAATGCAGCTTATGGTCGTATTTGGGAAGCTAGAAAAATTTGGGGAGGTATTGTTAATACATCTCGGACTTGGGGAATGAAGGTAAAAGCAATGATTACAAATGAATACACTAATAGCCCTGTTTCAGAAGATATCATGCGAAATGAAATAAAGACACTTACTTATAGGCATATTGGTTGGATGACAGCATTAAGACATGCCATGCGTCAACGAAAATCTTGGGAAGTGTTCATGAACCATAAATCCAATAAAGAATGGGAAGATGAGATTTATACACCAGAAAGAAGAAATACTTTAGAAGAAGAATTAAAACCCTATTTAAGTAATGACGAAAGAGAATACGTGCTTTCAAAAGGAAATAAGCAAACAGCTCTTTTGAACTTACAATCCAATCATTTAAAAAAACTTAAAGAACAAGGATTGGTTTGGGAGTTTTCATTTTTAGAACTGGAAAATGTTTTAGAAGAATTATTTACATTACAAGGAAAATCTGAACGTATTAAAAACTTTCCTTACCCAAGGCAATATGCTACAATTGGTCATTATTTTATTTGGACATTTATTTTGTTGCTACCATTTGGTGTGATTCCAGAATTTGATAAAATAGGAAAAAATCTTCTTAGTGATTTTCCACTAATTAGTCAGTATTTTATTTGGGCAGCTATTCCGTTCTCGGTAATTGTATCTTGGATTTTTCATACTATGGAGCGTATAGGTAGAGCAGGAGAAAATCCGTTTGAGGGAACTGCTAATGATGTGCCGATTTCGACAATTTCGAGAGGTATTGAAATTGATTTGCGCCAAATGTTGGATGAAAATGATGCTGACATTCCTAAACAATATCCAGAAAATTTGAATGTTCAGATGTAAGTTATATAGGAGAAATGAGAGCAGCTATTTACGAAAAATTTCAAGGCCAAATAACCATTCAAGATATTCCAGATCCAACTCCCAAAAGTGATGGAGTCGTTGTAAAAGTAAGCACCACTGGATTATGCAGAAGCGATTGGCATGGTTGGATGGGACATGATCCAGATATAAAATTACCTCATATTCCTGGACATGAATTGGCTGGGATCATTGCAGATGTTGGCAAAAACATCAAAAACTTTAAAATTGGAGATAGAGTAACGATACCATTCGTAGCTGGATGTGGTAAATGTGGAGAATGCAAATTAGGTAATCAACAAGTATGCGATTATCAATCGCAACCAGGATTTACGCATCATGGTTCGTTTGCTGAATATGTCGCCTTGGATTATGCTGATACTAATCTTGTAAAACTTCCAGAAGAAATAAATGATATCACAGCAGCAACTTTAGGATGCCGATTTATCACAGCATTCAGAGGCATTGTAGCACAAGGAAAAGTATCGGAAGGACAACACGTCACCATTCATGGTTGTGGAGGTGTTGGCCTATCTGCCATCATGATTGCAAATGCTTTAGGGGCTCATGTTACAGCAATCGATATTAATCAAGACACTTTGGAATTGGCCAAGCAACTTGGCGCAAACTCAATAATTAATGCTTCAAATAGCAACGTAGTTGAAGCTGTTAAAGAAATCACCAAAGGAGGCGCTCATGTATCGATGGATGCTTTGGGAAGTGAAATTACATGTCTTAATTCTATTGCATCACTTAAAAAAAGAGGAAAGCACATACAAGTTGGATTGATGACAGGAAACCATAAACATCCTAATATTCCAATGAATAGAGTTTTAGCAGATGAACTTGAAATTATTGGTAGTCATGGTATGCAAGCTCATAAATATCCTGAGATATTGAAAATGATAATTGAAGGGAAGTTACATCCTGAAAAACTCATTGAAAAAACCATTACCTTAGAAGAAGCAACTATAGCTTTACCAAATATGAATAAATTTAAACATAAAGGTGTTTTGGTTATCAACTCCTTTTAATACTAAACCTCATGAAAAGAGTTATAATTATAATCATTACTTGTACTACTTTTTCATGCGCAAGCCCACAAGAAAAAGTAAGTGAATCAGCTATTTTGATTTCAAATGTTAACATAGTTGATGTTCGTACAGGAAGTATCATTGAAAACCGACAAGTCATTATTGATTCTGGGGAGATTTCTAAAATCTCAGAGTCCGTTTCTAATACTGAAAACTATAAAACAGCCATTGATGGAAGTGGTAAATTTTTAATGCCAGGACTAGCTGAAATGCATGCACATATTCCACAACCATCGAATTCCAACCCTGATATAATTGATGAAACATTGTTTTTATATTTATCAAATGGCATTACAACTATTAGAGGAATGCTTGGTCATCCATCACATTTGGAGCTGCGTGAAAAAGCAAAAGGCAACAACATTTTATCACCAAGGATTTATACTTCCAGTCCTTCATTAAATGGAAATTCCATAAAAACTACAGGAGAAGCAGTAGAAAAAGTAACTGAGTATAAGAATACAGGGTACGATTTTTTAAAAATCCATCCTGGAATTAAATTAGAAGTTTTTGATGCAGCTGTAAAAACCGCTAAAGAATTGGATATTCCTTTTGCAGGTCATGTTCCTGTGGATGTTGGTGTGCGACATGCCATGGAAAGTGGCTATGCATCCATCGACCATGTTGATGGATTTTTAGAAGGTTTGGTTCCACAATGGGCTAATGTAAATCCTAATGAAAATGGATTTTTTGGTTATGGCTTTACGTCATTAGTAAATATTGAAAATATTGATGAGTTAGTAACTATGTCAAAAGAAAATAAAGTATGGATTGTGTCTACACAAAGTTTATTTGAACGTTGGTTTGCGCCTATAACAGCAGACGAACTATTAAAAGAACCAGAAATGAAATACATGGCAAAAACCACGCTGGATAATTGGAAAAACAGAAAACCTCAATATACTGACACAGAAGATTTTAGCGAATCGCAATGGGAACAATTTAATGAGATAAGAAGGGAATTAATATATAAACTACAAAAAGAAGGTTATGGTATGTTGTTAGGTTCTGATGCGCCACAATTGTTCAATGTTCCTGGTTTTTCAATACATCACGAAATTGAAGGCATGGAAAAAGCAGGATTAACGCCTTTGGAAATTATAAAATCAGGAACTATAAATCCAGCTATTTATTTTGGTGAAGAACATAATTATGGAGAAGTCAAAGAAGGATTATCAGCCGATTTAATTTTGTTAAATGACAATCCGTTAAGTGATTTAAAAGCGTTAAAAAATATTTCGGGAGTTATGGTAAGAGGTCAATGGTTGTCTAAAGAAACTATTGATAAAAAACTGGAAGACATTGCAGCAAGAAATGCCAATAAATAAAAAAACTTCAATCACTTTAGGTAATTGAAGTTGTATTTAAGAGTCGGTGGAGGGACTCGAACCCACGACCTGCTGATTATAAATTAGTTACTCTAGCCAGTTGAGCTACATCGGCGTAACTGACGGCAAATATGATTCTGAAAACAATATTTTTAAACAATTTAAAATATTTTTTTTCGAATATTTTTCCAGTGTAATTGCCTAATAAACTTGCCTTGTTTTTCATTAACAAGAAACGCTTGTTTTTCTTTTTTAGCCTTAGAATAGCCAATAATTGAATTAATAAAATAAGAAAAACTTCTTTTATTAAGAGCGCTTTTAAGAGAAGCAATTACAGTTAAAATAATTCCGAAACGCATTTTATACAAAGCTTCACCTCTTAAGTATTTTGTGTTTTTTGAGTAAGTCTTTCCAGTTGGTTTAAGGTGTTTAACGTGTAAATCTTTATTAGCTTGAACTTTCCAGCCAAAATACTGTGCTAATAAAACATCGATAGAATCCCAACCAACCGATTTTTTTAAACCTCCAATATCTTTAAAGCATCCTTTTCTATAAGACTTTATAGGACCTCTTACATGATTTTTAGAAGCCACAGTTTCGTAAACCCATTTGCCACCCTTTTTTATGTATGGAATACCACCTGCGATTCCAATATTTTTATCCGATTTAAAAATCATAGTTAGGGTTTCTAAATAACTATTAGGAAAGATGATATCTGCATCAAATTTGCAAATGATATCATAGCCTTCATCGAGCGTATTTAGCCCTTCGTAAAAGGCATTAATTACTTTAGCTCCTGGAATATGTTTAGTAGATGAGGTGATATTTATTGAAGAAATCCAATCATACTTTCCGGTAAACTTTGAAATTATTTGATGCGTATTATCTGATGAATTGTCGTTTACTACAATTAGTCGTTTAGGAGGTAATGTTTGATTAACTAGAGATTCTAAAGTAAGACC
>CALZKX010000161.1 GCA_945788155.1 uncultured Flavobacteriaceae bacterium | reverse complement strand
ATAACCATATTAATATTTGAAAGAAACAGCAATAATAATTGGCGCAGGACCAGCAGGATTAACAGCAGCCTATGAACTGGTTACCAGAACCAATATTAAACCTATAGTCCTAGAGCAATCCAATAAATTAGGCAGACTTATGGTACTATTTAATTGTTTCCTCCCAAATATATTTTAAAGCATAATTCTTTACATAATATTGAAGATATTTATAGGGCAATAGTTTAATGCCTTAGTAATGCCAAATTATACGTTCTTTAAAAGTTTTGATGCTGTTGCGACCTGCCAAAAAACAACTAATTTATTAATACAAACATCTAAACATACACTTTTACTCGTATATACAATAACTCTTTTCAAAGAGCAATAAAATTGCATCGATTAATAGCACAAAACCTTATCTATAATTAGAAAAGATTTAAAAAAATCAATTTTATTTAGTTTAGTTAGAAAGTTTACATCCTACTTGTTTTTACAAGTAGGATGTACTTTTTTTAGTAGAATTGCTTAATTTTTTTAAGCTTTGCTTTCCAAGTGTTCAAATCACTTTTGTGCTTTTCAATATTTTTAAAAACATCTTTTACCAAAGGGTTATTATCGTCAACATTAGAGAAAAACTGTAAATTGTTTTCTAACTGATTTATTTCTCCTTTAATATCACCGATTTTCTTTCTAATAAAATTGTGTTCGTTATCTAATGATCGTGTGTCATTAGCATTTGCCATAGTGGCCAACTTATTATCGTATTTTAATAATTCAGTATCGGTTTTACTCATATTAAGTTTACCATATAAAGCATCGATTGCTTTATTGAATTTTCCATCAATAAAACGTTTGTTGTATGGCACACGACCTATAGCTTTCCACGCAGCAATTTTCTCTTTTATAATAACTAAACTTGCTTCAATGTCATCTGTAAACTCCAAAGAACTTAAGTCTTCTAGAAATTTTGTTTTCTTTTTTAAAGCTTCAACTTCATCTTTATTGGCAGCATTCTTGTTTTCGTGAAATTTATCAAAATAATGATTGCAAGCTGATTTGAATTGTTTCCATATTTTATCGCTATCCTTTCTTGGTACATGACCAATTTTTTTCCAATCGCTTTGAATTTTCTTCATTAACGAAGTAGTGGTTTCAAAATCTTCGCTGTCTTTGTTGTCTTCGGCTATTTTGATGAGCTCAATTTTTTTCTGAAGATTATCATATTGATCTTTCTTCAAGCTTTTATAGAAAGCATTTTTTTTACGGTTAAATGTTCTAACGGACGTTTTAAACTTTGCCCAAGTTTCTTCGTTTACTTTAATAGGAACTTTTCCAGCATTAAAAAACTCTTCTCGAAGAGCTTCCATAGATTTTATCTTTTTTTGCCATGCATTATGGTTATTGGCTTCATCTTCAGCTATGGCATTTATTTTTGAAATTATTTCGTGTTTTATTTCTAAATTTTTCTCGTAAACTTTATCCATCTCTTCAAAAAACACTTGTCGCTTTTCATGAATGGTTTTTGTGGCTGCGCTAAAGCGTTCCCAAATATCTTCCCTATAATCTTTATCTACAGGGCCTAATTCTTCTTTCCAAATTTTATGGAGCACTTGTAATTCTCTGAAAGCCCTATTGCTATCATTATCTTGTGCTAATTCCTCTGCGCGAGCAATTAGTTTTTGTTTTTGTTCAAGATTATGTTTGAAATCTAAATCTCTCAAATCGCGATTTAGATGAAGGAAATCGTAAAAAATCTCTACATGATGGTGGTAATTATTCCATACATTATTGTATTTATCTCTTGGTATTGGGCCAGCATTTCTCCAACTTTCCTGAAGTTCTTTAAAATGCTTATAGGTTGTGTTTATATTTTCTTCAACATTTATAAGTCCTTTTATTTCTTCAATAATCTCTAGGCGTTGTTCAAGATTGGCTTTTAAGTTCTTTTCTAAATTTTTATAATAGTCTTGCCGTTTATTACGATACTCTTTAAAAACTTCATTAAAGCGTGTTTTTTCGGGGCTTTTAAAGTGAAAATCAATAGAGTTGCCTCCACCTGCTAAGAACTCTTCTTTTTTTTCTTCTAATAATGCACTAAATTTTGCATTAAACTCATTTTTAATTGTATCAAAATGAGTTTTTATAGTTTGAATTTTTTCGTTTTTTACTAGATGCTCAAGTTCATCGATTAATGTGCCAAGAGACATGGCATGATAATCTTTTTCTTTAATATCATGACGCTTACTGTTTGATTCATCTTCGGCGTCTTCGGCGTTAGAGGCTTCAATTTCTTCTAATACGTCATTATCTTTTTTAGTCGACTCTGTATCTCCTTCTGTTTCTTGATTAATACTGTTTTCAAAAGAAGAAGTTTCAGTAGTTTCAGTAACTAAATTTACGTCTTCGGTAGCATTGCTATTGGTTGATAATTCTTCTTTAGACTCTTCTTTTGCAGTGTTTACTTTAACATTATCACTTTGAGGCGTGTTTTCTTCTTTTATTCCATCTGCTTCTTGCAGGTTATCTTTCTCAGACATTTCTTTCAATGTTTAGGTTCGTCAAAATCTTAAAGTTTAAAGATACTATTAACACAGGGAATTACAAAGTATTCAAGTCTATTTAGACTGGTTTTAGCATTTTTGCCAAATCTTCCAAGCCTTTTCTGCTTGAAGCTCTAACATTTTTGAGCCATTGCAAATGGCTGCTCCTTTAATTTTTGCAATGGTTAAAAATTTAGTCTCTTCAGGGTTGTAAATAAGATCAAAAACCAAGTGTGTTTCACTAATGCCATCGTAAGGAATATTTGGGCATTCGTTGGTTTTTGGATGCGTTCCAAGGGGTGTGCAGTTAATAATTAGTTGATGCGATTTTATGTCATTTTTAGTAAGGGAATCATACGTAAAAGTATCATTTTCAGTAGGTTTTCTTGATACATACTTGTATTCAATACCTAGTTTTTTTAAAGCATAAGCAATCGCTTTTGAAGCGCCTCCAGTTCCTAAGATTAGTGCCTTTTTATGTTGTGGTTTTAAGTGCGGTTCTATTGATTTTTTAAAACCAAAATAGTCGGTATTATAACCTATTAATTTTCCTCTTTTTGTAATTTTAATAGTGTTTACAGCATTAATTTTTTTTGCTGTTTTATGCAGTTTATCAAGATATCGAATGATGGCTTCTTTATAAGGAATGGTAACGTTTAAGCCTCTAAGTTTTTTTGTGGAACTTATAATTTCAGGGAACTTATCAATAGTGTCAATGTCATAATTTTTATAGGTATGTTTAAGGCCTTCGTTTTCAAATTTTTTATTAAAATGAGATTTAGAAAACGAGTAGTCAATATTTTTTCCTATAAGTCCAAATTCAGCCATTTATTTTCCTTGTTTTTTTACCATACCATTCCAAAGCTAAAACTATTAATATACCAAATAATATGTATACTGCTGCAATGTAAGTCTCACTTTGCATTTTTGGAATGAAGCGAGTATAGTTTTCAATGATTTTTTCTCCTCTGGAATCTAGAATTAATAATCCACTCTCAGTGGTTTTGTATATGGTTTCTTTCCAAGGCCACACAACGCCAAGAGAACCAATAATAAATCCCATTAACAAAGAAAGGGTAATATTTCTAAAGTGTTTAAGCACATAATTAAGAATGTGCGAAAAAGTGACTAATCCAGCGACTGATCCTAAGGTGAAAACTCCTAATACTTTTAGCATTCTAATTCGTTCGAGATTGTTTGTAAACGAAAAGTCGCCAGTAAAGATGTCAAAAATTGTGTCGTAAAGTGCATTTACAGAGTCCACTAATAATAACACATAATTTCCAAGAAGGATTAAAATAAAAGAGCCTGAAAATCCAGGAAGTGTCATTCCAGTCACACTAATCATTCCACACAAAAACACAAACCAAAGGTTATCGTTTTGGGTAGCTGGATCTAAAAAACTGATGCTTACACCAATAATAATGCCAATACAAACCGATAGAATTGTTTTATTGCACCAGCCATCAAAATCTTTGCCTATATAGTAAATGGAGCCAACAATCATTCCAAAAAAGACACTCCAAATATACAGTTCGTAATTAACAATTAAATAGTCCAATATTTTCGAAACGCTAAAATAGCTCACTATCATGCCTAAAAACAATAAGCTTAAAAAGCGTCCATTTATATAACGAAAAAAGCTTTTAAACCTACCATTAATAAGTAGCTTAAAGGCTTTGCCATTTACCTTTTGCAAAGAATATATAAACTCTTCATAAAAACCAGCAACAAAAGCTACTACACCACCAGAAACACCAGGAACTTTATTTGCGGCTCCCATGCCTAGTCCTTTAATGACTAAAAACAACTTGTCTGTTAGTGTTCTTGTGCTTTGCATTATGCTTTAGATTTTTTACTCCCTAAATTTTCAAGAATTAGTATGGTAGCAAAACCAATAATTACAAATAATATAGCATACATAATTTGGTTATCACCATTATAAGAGTTTGGCAAAATGCTTTCGTCTAAAAGGGTTACTTCAATACCTTCAGAGTTAATACGAGTTTTCAAAACTCTTTTCCAAGGCCATATTTTATTTAATGATCCAATCATAAAGCCAGTGAGAACAGCTAAGGTTATATTTTTTTTGTGTTTAAACATCCAATTTAACAGTTTAGAAAATACCTTTATACCAATTAAAGCTCCAATTGCAAGTAGAACGAATTTTAACAATGCACCTTTTAACATTTCAAAGTTGCCTGTTGATATGCCCTCGATAAGATTATTTACGGTATTAATTACCGTTTCATAAGCACCAAGTATTAATAAGATAAAAGCACCTGAAACTCCAGGTAAAATCATAGCTATTATTGCTATAAAA
Source organism: uncultured Flavobacteriaceae bacterium (assembly GCA_945788155.1). Classification (GTDB taxonomy): domain Bacteria; phylum Bacteroidota; class Bacteroidia; order Flavobacteriales; family Flavobacteriaceae; genus Pontimicrobium. The sequence continues at coordinate 3,227 of CALZKX010000161.1, read as the reverse complement.
CCACAAAACAACAAGTAAATGGAACTGTCGGGAGTTGCAAAAGGTTCTGCAAGTGTAATTAAATAAGATAGAATTGTAGTGATTATAATGGCAATGATAACTTTTGGTGACCATGTTTGAATTTGTTTTCCAATGTATAGAATGCTTGCTAAAACAAGACCAAAAAAGAAGGACCAAAGTAAAATGGGTTCATTGTGAAGCAACCATTTGATTAATTTTGCTAAAGACAAAATACTTATTGCAATTCCAGAGAATAACGTTAATAGAAAAGTACCGTTTATAGAATTCCAAGCAGATTTAAAACCGTTTTTTTTCCATATTTTAAAAACATTTAGATTTACATTGTCTATACTTTCAATAAGTTCTTCGTAAATTCCTGAAATAAAAGCTATTGTACCTCCTGAAACTCCAGGGACAACATCGGCAGCACCCATTGCTAATCCTTTTAAAGAAATAATGAGATAGTCTAATAAACGTCTTTGCATTAATTTTAATTTAAGAAACGTAAAGTTAGGTAATTTTTAGTTTGAAGGGTTTCTATATGTTTCTATAATTTCCCTTACTGTTTTTAAAGAATAAATGGCAGGAAAGAGCTCTTGGATAATAAAATAGAATTCCACATTTATGCGTAAGGCATTGTTTAAAAAAACAAGCGCATCATTTTCTTTTCCTAGGATAAAATGTAGGCCAGCCAAACGGTACTGCACTTCTTCATTTTCAGGGTAAAATTCTAAAGTTTGATCTAGATTGAAAATTGCTGCTTCATATTCACCTAGTTGTATTAAAATATCGGTTCTTGATAACCATGTTTTTAATTCATAGTTTCCCAGTTCAAGTGTTTTTTTATAACCACGTTCGGCTTCTTCCAAAAAGTTTAAGCGTTGGTTTATTTGTGCGTAAAGTTTCCAATAGATAACATTTTCGGTGTCAATATTAATTGCCTTGTTTATGTAATAAAGGGCTTTTTGGTAGTTTTGTGCTTTGTTGTAAAAATTGGTTATAGCAATCCAACCTTTATCTAATAGTGGGTCTTCTTCAACTGTTTTGTAATAGTGCTGTACTGCTAGTTCTTTTTGACTCAGTTTTTCATAACATTTGCCAATTCTAAGTAAAGCAAAGGACGTTGGGTCGTCTATTGCTAGTGTGATTTTGTAATTTTCAATAGCTTCTTGGTAACGGGTTAATTTTTCCAGAACCTTTCCTTTTTCCAGATAAGCTCCAACAAACATATCGTCAGAAATAATAGCAAAATCAAATGCTGCTAATGCTTTTTCATAGTCTTTAATCGAAAAGTATTGTTTACCTAATTGATGCCATGCAACTTGACAATAAGGATTGGTGTCAAGGTATATGTTTAAATAATCTATGGCTTCATGGTTTTGCTCTAAAAAGTCGAAACAGTAAATAACATTATAAAGTGCTGAGTAGTCTTCAGTGTCAGTTTCCAAGCATTTCATAAAATAGAATTTGGCATCTTCAAACTTATCCAAGAAGAGATATTCCATTCCTAAAAGTGAATAAATGTCTGCCGATTCTTCAGTAAATTCAAGTGCCTTTTTTAGAGTTTGAATCGCTTTTTGATGCTTGTCTTTTTTTGAGAGAATATTAGCTTTTTGAATGTATATTTCTTCGTTGTTTGGTGCTATCTCGTATAAATCGTTTAAAAGCTCATCAGCTTTTTCAAACTTATTTTCAAATACATGCACTTCAACTTGAAATAATTTTAAATTTAATGACGCTGGATGTTGTTGCAACCCAAGGTTTATAGCCTTTTTAGCTAAAGCTATCTTCCCATTGTCTAGATAATGATGAATAATATTCTCGAATTCATTTGAGTCAAAAAACAATATGTTATTGGTTTTTAACATGGACTCAAATTTTGTGAGTGATAGATTATTGTTGTCGTCGTATTGACTAAACTCCATAGGTGGCATTAAAAGTTCACAAAATAAAATTAGCATTCTATTGCTTAGATTTGAGAGTAAGTCTTCAATGTTTTCAACAAAGTAATTAACAGCAATTTCCCTGACCTAATCTAGGGTTTAAGCTATTTTGTCAAGTATATTTTTAATGATGTTACAGCCTGTAATTAATTCATTATCAGATATTGTAAGAGGAGGTGTGATACGAATGGCAGAGGGTTCAAACAATAACCAAAAAAGGATTAAGCCTTCTTGTTGGCATTGCAAAATGACACGATTTGCTACCTCGGAAGATGGTAAAATGGCAGCTAACATTAACCCTTTGCCTCTAATTTCTTTAATAAGTGGATGTTTTAAATGCTTTTTTATGAGCGTTTCTTTTCTTAAAGTATCAGGGATTAAATTTGTTTGCGTAATTTCAATAAGTGTTGCTAATGCTGCGGAAGCGATTACAGGGTGTCCACCAAAAGTTGTAATGTGACCTAATTTAGGGTTATCCATTAAGCAATCCATCAATTTTTTTGATGCTGTAAATGCACCAATTGGCATACCTCCTCCAAGACCTTTACCTGTGACCACAATATCTGGAATGCAATTGTAATTTTCAAAACCAAATAGTTTTCCTGTACGACCAATTCCTGGTTGAATCTCGTCTAGAATTAAAAGGGCTCCAACCTCTTGACATCGCTTTTGTACTTTTTGCAAGTAATTATTTGAAGGGACGATAAACCCAGCAGCACCTTGAATGGTCTCTAATATTACTGCAGCTGTTTTTGTAGTTATTTTTATTAGATCTTTTGGGTTATTAAAGGTAATAAATCGAACATCAGGAATTAAAGGCCTAAAAGGTTGTTTGCGCTCTTCAAACCCCATAATACTCAAAGCTCCCATGGTATTGCCATGGTAGGCTTTTTTTGCTGTAATAATTTCTGAGCGCCCTGTATAACGACGTGCTAGTTTAAGTGCGCCTTCAATGGCTTCGGTGCCAGAATTGGTTAAATACGTGCTTTCTAAGGGTTTTGGCAGGTGTTTTGCTAACAGTTTTGTTAAGACTACAGCTGGTTTTTGAATATATTCACCATATACCATGACATGCAAATATTTGTCCACTTGTTCCTTTATGGCTGAAATAATTTTAGGATGTCTATGGCCTAAAGGACATGCTGAAACTCCAGCAGCAAAATCTAGGTACGCTTTATTATTGGAATCGAAAATATAACTTCCCTCAGCATGGGAAATTTCCATGGCTAATGGATGTGGAGTCGTTTGTGCTTGATATTTAAAAAAATCGTCTTTGATTTTATT
>CALZKX010000160.1 GCA_945788155.1 uncultured Flavobacteriaceae bacterium | reverse complement strand
GGAGAATACCAAGAATTAAAAGCAAACTACCAAATACTAATTTTTGTTGATTAGATAATGATAAATTGGGCTTTTTTCTTGTTGATTTACGCTTTTTTGTGGTTGGTTTTTTCTTTGCCATTAACACGTGCTTACTATAAAACAAAAATACAAATAACTAACGTTTATCCTAATGGTTATAGTATTTAACTAATCTTTGGTAAATATATTATTAAACCAGCTAAAGCTGCAGCAATAGAAGCAATAAATACAGCACCTGCAGCTATGTCTTTTATATATCCTATTTTTTTGTGTTTGTCTGGATGTATAAAGTCTGCAATGGCTTCAATAGCTGTGTTAATACCTTCAATGCTCATAACCAATCCTATAGCAAGAATTTGTATAAGCCATTCGGTAGCCGAAATTTTAAAATAAAATCCAGCAAATGTCATTATTACGCTAATAACCAATTGAACTTTTATGCTTGCTTCTGTGGTTATTAATAGATACGCTCCTCGCATAGCATAGCCAACACTTTTTATTCTTTTATTAAAAAATGATGCCTTTTTGGTCATATTATATCTGTTTCTATTATGTCTTGTGTTGAATTTATAATGTGCCAATCACTTTAAGAGCAGCATCATAATTTGGTTCTTGACCAATTTCTGCGACCTGTTCTGTGTATATCACTTTTCTGTCTTTATTAATAACTATAACACACCTCGAGAGTAAACCATCAAATATCCCATTGGTCATGAGAAGACCATATGCTTTACCAAATTTACCATTTTTAAAATCGGATAGCATTATGACGTTTTTTAAACCTTCCGCAGCACAAAATTGATCTTGTCTAAAAGGTAAATCTCTGGAAATACACAAAACCTGAGTATTTTCAATCTCTGAAGCGAGCTTATTAAAAGCCCTTACCGATGCCGAACATACTCCAGTATCAACACTAGGAAATATATTTAAGATTAAATGGGATCCTTTAAAGTCAGACATGGTTTTTGTAGATAAATCAATAGCGACCAATTCAAAATCCTTTGCAGTCTCACCAATTTTTTGAAGTTTGCCAGAAGTTTCCACTGGGTTGCCTCCTAAAGTAATATGTGCCATAAATATTTGTTTTAAGTTAAAGTATAAATTTAAGGTTTATTAATTGGATAATTTTGTCCGGATGTAATTTTTATATAATAAATTTTATCAATTTTAATATAATATATTAAAATGTCAACATACCAAAAAGTGAAGACTATTGCTTAACTTTATAGGAATCGAATTTCATATAAAAACAGTAACAATGGAAAATAATAAAACAAACGGAAACATTGGTGATTGTCCTTTCCTTAGCGGAACTCAAAAAAACAGTGCTGGAGGCGGAACCAGTAATCGTGATTGGTGGCCTAACGAATTAAAATTAAATATTTTACGTCAGCATGCATCAAAATCTAACCCAATGGGTGAAAATTTTGATTATGCCAAGGCATTTAACAGTGTAAATTTTGAAGAGCTAAAGAAAGATGTCATTGATTTAATGACAGATTCTCAAGATTGGTGGCCTGCAGACTATGGGCATTATGGTGGATTGATGATTCGTATGGCATGGCATAGTGCAGGTACTTATCGTGTTGGCGATGGAAGAGGAGGTGCAAATACAGGGAATCAGCGATTTGCCCCATTAAATAGTTGGCCAGACAACGGAAACTTAGATAAAGCTCGTTTATTATTATGGCCAATTAAGAAGAAGTATGGAAATAAAATTTCTTGGGCAGATTTAATGATTCTTGCAGGAAACTGTGCATTAGAATCTATGGGTTTTAAAACATTTGGTTTTGCAGGTGGTCGTGAAGATGTTTGGGAACCTGAGCAAGATGTTTATTGGGGCTCGGAGACTGGATGGTTAGATAATGATGAGCGTTATGATACAAGTGATGGTGATTTAGAAGGACATTTAGGCGCTGTGCATATGGGATTAATTTATGTGAATCCAGAAGGACCTAATGGAAATCCAGATCCGTTAAAATCTGCACATGACATAAGAATTACTTTTGGACGCATGGCAATGAATGATGAAGAAACTGTTGCGTTAGTAGCTGGTGGTCATACTTTTGGTAAAGCGCATGGTGCAGCAGATCCTGATAAATATGTAGGAGCAGAACCGCATGGCGCATCAATAGAAGAAATGAGTACAGGTTGGAAAAATTCATTTGGGACAGGAGTATTAGACGATGCTATTACCAGTGGTTTGGAAGGTGCGTGGACACCTAATCCAACTAAATGGGATCATGATTTTTTTGATGTTTTACTGAATTACGATTGGGAATTAACCAAAAGCCCTGCAGGAGCACATCAATGGACACCAACTGCTGCTTCTAATGCAAGAATGGCACCTAAAGCTGGTGACCCAAATGGAAAACAAGCTTTGATGATGACTACTGCTGATATGGCATTAAAAATGGATTCAGAATTTTTAAAAATATCTAAACATTTTTATGAAAATCATGCTGCATTTGAAGATGCATTTGCACGTGCATGGTTTAAAATGACGCATCGAGATATGGGACCAATTAAGCGTTATTTAGGCCCAGAAGTACCTAAAGAAGAATTAATATGGCAAGATCCGGTTCCAAAAGTAGATTATACATTAAGTGATTCAAATATTGAGTCTTTAAAGAAAATGATTTTAGCTTCAGGCTTATCCATTTCTCAACTAGTAAGAACAGCTTGGGCTTCTGCATCCACATTTAGAGGTTCTGATATGCGAGGTGGCGCTAATGGTGGTCGTATTCGTTTGGAACCACAAAGAAGTTGGGAAGTGAATAACCCTTCTGAATTGAACAAGGTTTTAAATATACTTGAAACTATTCAAAAAGAGTTTAGTGGAACTGTTTCTATGGCAGATTTAATTGTTTTAGCTGGAACAACTGCAATTGAAGAAGCAGCTAGAAATGCTGGACAAAATATTTCTGTGTCATTTGCTCAAGGTAGAGGTGATGCTACTCAAGCACAAACCGATTTGGAATCATTTAGCTATTTAGAGCCCATTGCTGATGGTTTTAGAAACTATATTAAAGCAAATTTACAAGTAGCAGCAGAAGATTTATTGGTTGATCGTGCTAATTTATTAACGCTTTCAATTCCTGAAATGACTGTTCTTGTAGGTGGTTTACGAGTATTAGAAGCTAATTACGATGGTTCTAATTTTGGTGTTTTTACTGATGAAGTTGGAAGCCTAACTAATGATTTCTTTACCAATATTCTTGATTTTTCTAACACATGGAGTGCTACATCTGAAGATGATAGATATTTTGAGGGTAAAGATCGTAGAACTGGAGAAGTGAAATTTAAAGGAACACGAGCAGACCTTATTTTTGGTTCAAATACTGAATTAAGAGCTGTGTGTGAGGTTTACGGAGCTAATGATGGTCAGGATAAATTTGTTAAAGATTTTGCTGCTGCTTGGACTAAAGTGATGAATTTAGATCGATTTGATTTAAAATAATGTTATAAATTATTGAATAAAGGAGTGAGTAGCAAATACTCATTCCTTTCTAATTGGTAATAAAGATGACTAAAGATATTGATCTTTTTTTTGAATCTATTCGTAAAGGTGATACATACAGGCTTGAAGCTTTGCTAGGGATAAACCCTAAATTAGTTGATGAGACCGATTCTCGTGGTTTTACGCCACTTATTTTTGCAACATATTTTGATAATGAAATAATGGCAAACATTTTAATAGAGCATAATGCAGTTATTGATGCTAAGGATAGTTCTGGTAATACAGCCTTAATCGGAGTTAGTTTTAAAGGAAATATAAACTTAGCTACTTTGTTAATCGATAAAGGAGCAAATGTAAATGCAACAAATAACAATGGGACAACGCCTTTAATATTTGCTGCGCAGTATGATAATGAAAATATTGCTCAGTTATTATTGGATACAGGTGCAGATAAATTTATGAAAGATTATAACGGAAAAACAGCTTATGATTATGCTTTAGAAAAAGAATTTAAACATCTTTTGAAAAAACTATAATAGTTAACCTGAAATATTTTAAGCAAAAAAAGCTGACTAAAAAGTAATTTTTAGTGTCATATTGAGCGTAGTCGAAATATCTACCGTTTAGACAGCCTTTTTGTTTGTGTAGTTAATGAACTTACATTAGTTAACGTGCTTTTCTAAAAACTCAGCAGTCGATTTATGGTCAGCTTTCATTCCTTCAGAGCCTTTGCTCCAGTTTGCTGGACAAACCTCACCATTCTCTTCAAAAAATTGTAAAGCATCTACCATACGTAAGGCTTCGTCAACATTTCTCCCTAATGGTAAATCGTTTATTAATTGATGACGAACAATACCCTCTTTATCAATTAAAAACAGTCCTCTGTAAGCAATTAATTCGCCTGCAGATTGTAGCATATCGTTCTCGTCGTAATAAGTTTCTCCTGCTAACACATCGTAGTTTGCCGAAATAGTTTTGTTAGTATCAGCAACTAAAGGGTAGGTAACACCTTTAATCCCTCCTTGGTTTTTATCCATTTGTAGCCAACCAAAGTGAGATTGCTCGGTATCTGTAGATACAGCAATAATTTCAGTATTTCTAGATTTAAACGCCTCTAGTTTTTCTTGAAAAGCATGTAGCTCGGTTGGACAAACAAATGTAAAATCTTTGGGATAAAAGAACAATACAACATGGTTTTTGCCAATAAATTGATTTAATGAAAAATTTTCTACAAACTCGCAGCCATTTACTACTGCTTGTGCACTAAATTTTGGTGCTTTTTTTCCTACTAATACAGCCATTTTTTGATATATTTTCTTGTTTAAATTTAAAATTTGAATGCAAATATATACATAGTAATAGGAAAGACAATGAACAATTATTTTAAAAACTTATAGGTGTATAATTTAATCCAATTTCCCATTTAATTGTTTAATTTTAATTTGAAATCCAGCAAAAATCAAAGTCATAAATGGGCTTATAATACTAAAAAACGCATAAGGAATGTATGCTGTAGCACCTGCATAGCCAAATAAAACTTTGGAATGATAGGCACCACAAGTATTCCATGGAACGAGTACTGAAGTGACAGTTCCAGAATCTTCTAAGGTTCTGCTCAAATTTTCTGGAGCGAGCCCTTTATCTTCATAGGCTTTTTTAAACATTTTTCCAGGGACAACAAGAGCGAGATATTGATCTGAAGCGGTAACGTTTAACGCCAAACAACTTGCAACTGTACTAGCAAATAACCCAAAAGTTGTTGTTGCCATACTCAAAAGTGAATTCGTTATTCTGGCTAATGCCCCAATGGCATCCATTACGCCACCAAAAACCATAGCACAAATAATTAGCCAAATAGTTCCCAGCATTCCTGCCATTCCTCCAGCTGTAAACAAGTCGTTTAATTCTGCACTTGAGGTTTCTACAGCAGTATCTACTGTCATAGCATTCATAATCCCTTTATAGGCAGTTTGAAACGTCAAACTATCTGCTCCTGAAATTTTGGCTACTATATCTGGTTGTGCAATTAAAGCTGCAACACCACCCAAAAGCGCACCTAATAGTAATGCAATAAGTGGAGGGGTTTTCTTTACAATCATTACAATAACAATCACAGGTACTATAAATAACCAAGGACTAATATTGAATGCGCCATTTATAGCATCTAACTTGTCTTGAATTTGTGGTGTTCCAGTAACGTCCAAATTCAATCCAATAATTGCAAAGATTATTAAAGTAATAACTATTGTTGGTATTGTAGTTAAGGACATATACCTAATATGATTAAATAACTCGCTTCCTGCCATAGCAGGTGCAAGGTTTGTAGTATCACTTAATGGAGACATTTTATCGCCAAAATATGCTCCTGACAATACAGCACCAGCTGTCATTCCTAAAGATATTCCTAAAGTTTCACCAATTCCTACTAATGCAATGCCAACAGTCGCAGAGGTTGTCCAGCTACTTCCTGTTGCTATTGAAATTATTGCACATATAATAACAGATGCTACTAAAAATATAGTTGGATTAAGAATTTGTAATCCATAATAAATCATTGTTGGAATTACACCACTAATCATCCAAGTGCCTGCCAAAG